>JAPKZR010000068.1 GCA_026393695.1 Actinomycetota bacterium | reverse complement strand
GAGCCCAACGGCGTGCTCATCGCCGGCTTTGCCCTCGAGCCAGGTGGCTACTCGTTGCAGCAGTGGGATGACGACTGCGCGGCCAGTGGGTTCGAGCTGAGCGAGCGATTCAGCACATGGGATCGCCAGCCGTTTGTCGGCCCCGGCGACTATCACGTGTCGGTGCATCGACGCTCCGATCGATTCACCGTGCACGATCTTGTGGCCGAGGCGCGTTCCTCGCTTGAGCGCGTGTCGCCAACCGATCTTCATCAGGAGCTTTCAAGCGAGGGCGAACTCGTAGTGCTCGACACCCGCCAACTCCGTGACCGCGAAACCCATGGCTACATCGAAGGCAGCGTTCATGTCCCGTTGTCCGTGGTCGAATGGCGCGTAGATCCGGCCAGCGGATACACCGAGGTGGGCCTGAGGGGATTCGACCAACGAATCGTCTTGGTGTGCAACGACGGATACTCGTCGAGCCTCGCAGCCGCGAGACTCCAGCGGCTTGGCTTCGGCCGCGCCACCGATTTGGTCGGCGGGTTCCAGGCCTGGGTTCGCGCTGGCCTTCCAAGAGTCGGCGTGCCTGGCGCCCACTGATCCAGCGGTGAACCTGCGTGCATAGTCTGCGTGCATGCTCGAACTTGATGCTCATCTCGGTGGTCGCCGTCCGTTTGGATTGAACTATTGGCCGCTGCCCGAGGACAAGCCAAACGTTGATGTGCAACGCGAATCGATTCGGCTGGTGTCGCCAGATGGTTCGTTGGTACGTGGCGTGTTGTGGACTCCACCGGTGGGCACGCCGTGGAAGACGGCAGTAATCCTCAGCCACCCGCGTGGCGACTTCAGCGTGCACTATGCCTGCCCGCTGTTAGCTGCGGCGGGGTATGCAGTGCTGGGGTTCGGCACTCGCTACATGAACAACGACACCGACTGCTTGCACGAATCGTGCATCATCGACGTGCAGACAGCGCACGACGAAATGAAGCGACGCGGCGCCGAGGCAGTGGTGTTGCTCGGCAACTCTGGCGGCGGTTCGTTGATGGCGATGGCCCAGGCCCAACTTGGCATCGGCGATGGATGGATCGGAATGGCGGCGCACCCCGGCGAGGGCGTGTTCATGCTGCAGGTCATCGATCCCAGCGTGGCCGACGAGACCGACCCGTTCTCCACGATTCCCGAGCTCGATATGTACAACCCCGACAACGGCTGGCAGCCGTGGCCGGGTCGCTGCGAATACGACCCCGAGTGGCTCGCTCGCTATCGAGCCGCACAGGTTGCGCGCGTTGCCCGTATCGATGCCATCGCGAAGGCTTCCATCGCCGAGGCAGAGGCGGCGGGTCGACAGCTGCGCACCATCGACAAGAGTGATGCATCGGCGTGGCGCGAGCAGCGACGCCGTGCGGTATTCACGAAGTACCTCACCATCTATCGCACGCTCGCCGACCCGGCGTATCTCGACTTGTCCATTGATCCCGACGACAGGCCTGTGGGGTCATTGTTTGCCTTCCCCGATCCACTCGATGCGAATTACGGCCGTGGCGGGCTTGCTCGAACGATGACTGCCCGAGGCTGGCTCAGCACATGGTCCGGATTGAGTAGCCACGCCAAGCTGGCCGACACGATGCCCAACGTGAAGGTGCCGACGATCTTGGTGCACCCCACAGCCGACACCGAGATTCGGTTGTGGCAAGCCAAAGAGATCGTCGATAACTCGGGTGCCGCCGACAAGACCTATGTCGAGCTCAAGGGTGCGCCCCACTACCTCGAAGGTCATCGCCCTGAGGCATTGGGCATCGTGGCCGAATGGCTGCGCAAGCGTTTCCCCTAAGGTGCGCTGATGAGCGATGAACCGGTTCTGTTTGTTGCCGACGAGTCGGTGGCTGTGATCACCATGAATCGACCCGCGGCCCGCAATGCAGTAGACGGCCCAACGGCCGTGCTTCTGGCCGATGCGTTTCGGCGCTTTGAGGCCGATGACTCGTTGCTTGTGGCCGTACTCACCGGAGCGCATGGCACGTTCTGCGCTGGCGCCGACCTCAAAGGCATTTTCGATGGCCGGGGCAATCGGGTCGACCACGACATGTCAGTCGACGGTCCGATGGGGCCATCGCGGATGCAGTTGTCGAAGCCGGTTATTGCCGCGGTCGAGGGTCACGCGGTCGCCGGTGGCCTCGAGCTCGCAGCATGGTGCGATCTTCGTGTCGCCGCCACCGACGCAGTGTTCGGGGTCTTTTGCCGACGATGGGGCGTGCCGCTCGTCGATGGCGGCACCGTGCGTCTGGCCCGCTTGTTGGGCCACAGCCACGCCCTCGATCTCATTCTCACGGGTCGAGGTGTCAGCGGCGACGAAGCGCTGCGGATGGGGCTAGCGAATCGCTTGTGCGAGCCCGGATCCGCGTTGACCCAAGCAATCGTGTTGGCGCGCCAGATCGCTTCGTTTCCTCAGGTGTGTATGCGCGGAGATCGTCAGAGCTCGTACGACCAGTGGGATCTCTCTGTCGATGACGCACTTGCCAATGAGACTCGAATTGGTCTCGATACCATCCGCAGCGGCGAGACCCTCCAGGGTGCGGGACGGTTCTCTGCGGGAGAGGGACGTCACGGCACCGGCGTGTAGCCGTAGCCGTGAGTTGTTAGTCGGGTGCACAAGCACCTGTGTCGATTCCGGTTTCCGGATCTACAAGACGTGCTTGGTCGATCAATCGAGGCACAGTCGCCATGGTCGTGGCCCACGCGCGGTCGTCGGATTCGTCGCTCCGCGCGTACAGGACTCCCACGGCCGTGCCTTCGGGGCCGATGAGCACGGCCCCCGAGTCACCACGGGAGATCTCAGTGGCCACTTGGTAGCTCTCGCGTGTCTCTGTGCGCTGCCCATATATATCGAGAATTCGAACCTGCACTGGTCGGGTGATCACAAATGGATGCACCACCGCTTTCGATTCGCGAAAGACAATGGCAACGCCCGCCCCACTAGCGGCACCGCTAGCGAAGGGGAGCCCTGGCAATGCTGAGCCCGCGATCGCCAACAATGCGAGGTCGCTCTTGGGGTCAAGCGCAACGAGGCGCGCCGTGCGCGGCTCGCTCCCGGGCGGACTGTTTGCTGGTTGCACTGTGATCGAACTGGCGCCAGCGACAACGTGGGCGGCCGTGAGCACGAATCCGCCCTCAATCACAGCGCCTGCACCGCGAATCGAGCCAGGTGCGCAGCCGGTGGCGCGGATGGCCACCGCGCTCGACAGCGCGATGTCGTCGAGATCGGGCTGCGCGTCGTTGGATTCGTCGTCGACGTCGCCGACGGATGCGCAACTGGTGAGCACCAACATCGCAACGATTACGAGGCGAAGACGCATGGAACCCTCAATTTGTTGCTGAATAGGTGCACAAATCCTCCGTCTTGCCGTGGTGACGGTAGCAAGTTGGGTGGTCTGAACCGGCGGCAGGATTCACGCTCGCGAAAAGGCGCGCATCCGTGTGGCATCTGAATAAACCGGGGGTAGCATTTCACACTCGTGTCAGAAGGGCTTTTCGCCTCGCTGATACACGATTTTGAAGTGATTGAACTGAAGTCCGTGTGCGCCGAGCAGATTCACTGCCCGGAACCGCACGGCGACAACCGAACTTGATGCTCCGTGGGCCACGCCCTCGGAGCATTTGCGTGAAAGGCGCTCGGCCGCAAGGCATCACGAGCGAATACACGTTTCACACCAGTATCCGGGTAACCCCGGTCCGGACGAAAAGGCTGCCGCCATGGCACAACAAGCGATCGTCGGCGAAAAAGTCGGCATGACCCAGGTATGGGCCGAGGACAATCGAATTGTCCCGGTCACGGTCCTGCGCGTCGAGCCGGCTCGCGTGGTCCAAGTGAAGACCACCGAACGCGACGGCTATACGGCCCTTCAGGTTACGTATGGCCACAAGGACGCAAAAAAGCTCACCAAGCCCGAAGCGGGTCACTTTGCAGCAGCCGGGGTAGCCCCTGGTCGTCGCCTCGTTGAACTGCGCCTCGAGTCAGTCGATGGGTTCTCCGTTGGTCAAGAGATCACGGTAGACACCCTGGTCAAGGGCCAAAAGGTCGATGTCACGGCTGTGAGCCGTGGTAAGGGCACCGCAGGCGTTATGAAGCGTCACAACTTCAAGGGCCAAGGCGCCAGCCACGGTAACCACAAGCATCACCGTGCACCGGGCTCAATCGGTTCATGTAGCTACCCAGGTCGAGTGCTCAAGGGCCTCAAGATGGCCGGCCACATGGGCAACGAGCAGGTCACCACGATGAACCTCGAAATTGTCGAGGCCGACCTCGAGCGCGGTCTGCTGCTCATCAAGGGTTCAATTCCAGGCCCCAACGGTGGCGTTGTCATCGTCCGTAACGCAGTGAAGGGGAAGTGACCTCATGGCTTCCGTAGCACTCAAATCTGCCAAGGGCAGCGACGTCGGTAGCCTCGAGCTCGATGGCGCGATGTTCGGCATCCAGCCCAACGTGCCTGTCATGCACCAGGTGGTCACAGCTCAGCTGGCCCACCGTCGTGCCGGTACGCAGAGCACCAAAACCCGTGCCGAAGTCCGCGGCGGCGGCAAGAAGCCACTCAAGCAAAAGGGCACCGGTAGCGCACGTCAGGGTTCAACCCGTGCCCCACACTTCAGTGGCGGTGGCGTTGCACTCGGGCCAAAGCCTCGTAAGTACAGCCAAAAGACACCAAAGAAGATGATCAAGCTTGCGCTGCGTTCGGCACTGTCCGACCGCGCCAACGAAGGCAAGATCATCGTTGTCGATTCATGGGGCTTCGACGGTCCAAGCACCAAGTCAGCCTCAGCAGCGCTTGCAGCGCTCGGCATCAATGGCTCGGTCTTGATCGTTCACGGTCGCGACGACATCAACGCCATCAAGAGCTTCCGCAACCTTCCTTCGGTGCAGCTGCTCGAAGTTGCCGAGCTCAATGCCTACGACATCTTGTGCAACGAGACCATCGTCTTCACCAAGGACAACCTTCCTGGTGAAGCTGGCGACGTGCAAGCACCTGCCAAGGCCGCCAAGAAGGCTCCGGCCAAGAAGGCAGCCCAGGCCGATGAGACCGCTGAAACGGAGCAGTCATGAAAGATCCCCGCGACATCATCTTGGCACCAGTGGTGTCTGAGAAGAGCTACGCACTCATCGAGCAGGGTGTCTACACCTTCAAGGTGCACCCATCGGCCAGCAAGCCAGAGATCCACGATGCAATCGAGGCAATCTGGGGCGTAAAGGTCGTCAAGGTCAACACGCTCAACCGTCTGGGCAAGGTCACCCGGGCGCGCAAGAGCAATCGCAACGGTAAGAAGCCTGACACCAAGCGGGCCATCGTCACCCTGGCAGCGGGCAACGACATCCCGCTGTTCGAGAACTGAGATCGCAATGGCTATTCGTTCACGTAAACCTACGAGCGCAGGTCGCCGCTTCCAGACATCGGCTGATTTCTCCGAAATCACCAAGTCGACTCCGGAAAAGACCCTCATCGCAACACGCGCCCGCACCGGCGGTCGCAACGTCTACGGTCGCAAGACTGCACGTCACCGCGGTGGCGGGCACAAGCGTCAGTACCGCATCATCGACTTCCGTCGCGTCAAGGATGGCGTTATCGCCAAGGTCGCGGCCATCGAATACGATCCAAACCGCACCTGCCGTATTGCATTGCTGCACTACGCCGATGGCGAGAAGGCCTACATCTTGGCTCCCAAGGGACTCAGCGTTGGCGATCACGTGCAAAGCGGTCAGGGCAGCGATGTCAAGCCAGGCAACGCAATGCCAATGCGCTTCATCCCGGTCGGTACCGTCATTCACAACGTCGAGTTGCGTCCAGGACAGGGCGGCAAGATGGGGCGTTCGGCCGGTATGGCCATTCAGCTCGTTGCCAAGGATGGCCGTTTCGCAACGGTTCGTCTGCCCAGCACCGAAATGCGCCGTGTGCTCATCGACTGTCGTGCAACTGTTGGCGAAGTCGGCAACAGCGAGCACGAACTGGTCACCATTGGTAAGGCCGGTCGTAACCGTTGGAAGGGCGTTCGCCCACAAACCCGCGGTGTGGCCATGAACCCAGTTGACCATCCACTTGGTGGTGGTGAGGGTCGTACTTCGGGCGGTCGCCCACCAGTGTCGCCTTGGGGTAAGCCAGAAGGTCGTACTCGCAACAAGAAGAAGGCGTCGCAGCAGCTCATCGTTCGCCGCCGCCGTACCAGCAAGGGTCGGAGGTAATCATGTCCCGCAGCCTGAAGAAGGGTCCATTCGTTGACGACCATCTGTTGAAGAAGGTCGACGCGATGAACGCGGCGAACGACAAAAAGGTCATCAAGACCTGGTCGCGCCGCAGCACCATCATCCCCGACATGGTCGGACACACGATTGCCGTTCACGACGGTCGCAAACACGTCCCCGTGTATGTCACCGAGTCAATGGTTGGCCACAAGCTTGGTGAGTTCTCGCCGACGCGTACCTTCCGGTACCACGCCGGCCAAGAGAAGAACACGAAGGGTCGCCGATAATGACCGGTCCAAAGCTCAACGAAAAGAATTACGTCGCTGGCTCAAAGGGCGGCACGAAGGCCTCAGCGCTGTACGTGCGTAGCTCTGCCAGCAAGGCACGCCTCGTGCTCAACATCATCCGCGGCCTCCCAGTCAAGCACGCAGACGAAGTGCTGCAGTTCACCGATAAGGGAATTGCAATCACTGTCCGCAAGGTGCTCGCCAGCGCTGTGGCAAACGCTCAAAACAACGACGGCCAGGATCCAGACGAGCTGTTCGTGCTGGCCTGTTTCGCCGATGAGGGCCCTACCCTGCGCCGCTTCGCAGCACGTGCTCGTGGCCGCGGCACCCGAATCAACAAGCGCACCTGCCACATCACCGTGATCGTTGCTCGTCTCAGTGACGACCGCATCGCAGTGTTGCAAGCCAAGGACGCCAACCGCACCGCCGCTGGCCGCCGTCGTGGCGCCGTCAGCAGCACTGCTGCCCGCCGCGATCGCGTCGAGCGCAGCCGTGAGCGTGCCCAGGGCCTCGCATCGGAGTCGACTGAGCTCGGCGATGCCGAGGTTCTCGACGAAGTCGATGCCGCCGAAGATTCGGCTGCTACCGATGAAGTAATTACCGACACCCTCGAAGCCGTCGCCGGCAACGAGGAAAGCGCCGGCGACGAGCCCGCAGCAGAAGAGAGCAACTGATGGGTCAAAAGATCAACCCATACGGCTTCCGTCTCGGCATTACCACCGACTGGAAGAGCCGTTGGTTCAGCGAGCGTGACTACAAGGAATACCTCACCGAGGATTGGAAAATCCGCCGTGCAATCATGACCAAGCTCGAGACTGCGGCAATCAGCCGTATCGAGATTGAGCGCACGCGTGACAAGGTTCGCGTAGACATTCACACCGCGCGTCCGGGCATTGTGATCGGTCGTCGTGGTGCTCAGGCCGACGAGCTTCGTTCGATGCTCACCGAGATCACCGGCAACCCGAAGGTTCAGCTCAACATCGTTGAGATTAAGTCTCCCGAGCTTGACGCAGCGCTTATTGCTCAGGGTGTTGCCGACCAGTTGATCAACCGCATCGCATTCCGTCGTGCCATGAAGCGTGCAGTGCAGAACGCACAAAAGGCTGGCGCTCTCGGAATCCGAGTGCAGTGTTCAGGTCGATTGGGCGGCGCCGAAATGAGCCGTACCGAGTGGTATCGCGAAGGCCGAGTGCCATTGCACACCCTTCGTGCCGACATCGACTATGGCTTCCGTGAGGCCAAGACCACGAGCGGCCGTGTTGGCGTCAAGGTCTGGATCTACAAGGGCGACATCTTGCCCTACAAGCCACAGAACGACGAAAAGATCATCCGTGAAGCAGCGATGGCCGTTGGCGAGACATCAGGCGCACCCCGCAAGGTCGTGTCGTCTGCTGGTCGCAAGAAGGCCGACGACGTAGCCGAGATCGAGGCCACTCCTTTGTTGAAGGAAGCTGATCCCGAGTTCGAGAAGTTGCTTGATGAAGAAGAGCAAATTGCCCGCCGTACAAACGCCGGGCACGAAGCACCGCACTTTCGTGGGGAGGACTGATTCCAGATGTTGATGCCCCGTAAAGTTAAACACCGTAAGCAGCACCGCGGCCGTATGACAGGTATGACCAAGGGAGCCTCGTCGCTCAGCTTCGGCGAGTACGGCATCCAGGCTCTTGAGCCATGTTGGCTCACCGCTCGGCAGATCGAAGCCGCTCGTATTGCTATGACCCGCGCCATCAAGCGTGGTGGCAAGGTCTGGATCAATGTGTTCCCAGATAAGCCAGTGACCAAGAAGCCAGCCGAGACCCGCATGGGTTCAGGCAAGGGCAACCCCGAGTTCTGGGTAGCCGTGGTTCGCCCAGGTCGCGTGTTGTTCGAACTCAGCTTCCCGAACGAAGAGCAGGCGCGTGCCGCGCTCGAAAAAGCGATTCAGAAGCTCCCCATCAAGGCTCGCGTGATTACACGCGACGAGGTGATCTGACATGGCTACATCGATTACAGAACTACGTGAGCTCGACTTGGCCGGTTTGGTCGAAGAGCTTCGCGCTACCAAGCAGGAGTCGTTGAACCTCCGATTCCGTAACGCGACGGGTCAACTGGAAAACGTTGCGGAAATCCGCAAGGTTCGCCGTCATATCGCCCGTCTTAACACCCTCATCCGTCAGCGCGAAATTGCGTTGGCCGAGGCCGGGAAGTGAGTGCAGCTATGGCTGATGAAACATCAACAACAGATGCCGCTGGTGAAGAGCGCAATGCTCGCAAGGTGCGCGAAGGCGTGGTTGTGTCCAACAAGATGGACAAGACCGCAGTCATCGCAGTCATCGAGCGCGTTCGTCACCCGAAGTACGGCAAGTTCATGATGCGTACCAAGAAGTTGTACGCCCATGACGAGACCAATGACGTCAATATCGGCGACCGAGTTCGCTTGATGGAGACTCGCCCAATGAGCAAGAACAAGCGTTGGCGAGTCACAGAGGTTCTGGAGCGTGCCAAGTGATTCAGCAAGAGTCTCGCCTTCGCGTCGCTGACAACAGCGGCGGAAAAGAAGTGTTGTGCATCAAGGTGCTCGGTGGCACCCGTCGTCGCTATGCGTCGATCGGTGACATTTTTGTCGCCACCGTGAAAGATGCCATCCCAGGTGCTGGTGTCAAGAAGGGCGACGTCGTCAAATGCGTCGTTGTTCGTGTCAAGAAGGAAAAGCGTCGCCCAGACGGCAGCTACATCCGCTTCGACGAAAATGCCGCAGTCATTATCAAAGACGACCTCACGCCGCGTGGAACGCGCATCTTTGGCCCAGTCGGCCGCGAGTTGCGCGACAAGAAGTTCATGCGCATCGTGTCGCTCGCCCCGGAGGTGTTGTGACCATGAAACTCAAAAAGGGTGACACCGTAGTCGTCATCGCTGGCAAGGACAAAGGCAAAGAGGGCGAGATCATTCGCGCTATGCCTCGTGAAAACAAGGTCGTCGTCAGCGGCGTCAATATCGCCAAGAAGCACCAGAAGCAGACCAAGCAGACCATGCAGGGTGGCATTATCGATCGCGATATGCCAGTGCATGCAAGCAACGTGATGCTCGTGCATAAGGGCAAGCCCACCCGCGTGGGTTACAAGATTCAAGAAGATGGCACCAAGGTGCGCATCGCCAAGAGCACGGGTGAGGTGATCTCATGACCACAGAGACCGCATACGTACCTCGCCTCAAGCTGAAGTACAACGACGAGGTGAAGGCCGCTCTGATGGAGCAGCTCGGAATCACCAATGTGATGCAGGTGCCCACGTTCGAAAAGATCGTGATCAACATGGGCGTCGGTCGGGCAACACAGCAGCCTTCGCTGCTCGAAGGCGCCGTCGCCGACTTGACCAAGATCGCCGGCCAGAAGCCGATCATCACCAAGTCAAAGAAGTCGATTGCAGCGTTCAAGCTTCGCGAGAACCAGGCAATCGGTTGCAAGGTCACCCTTCGCGGCGACCGCATGTGGGAGTTCTTCGATCGTTTGATCGCGGTTGCCATCCCACGTATCCGTGACTTCCGCGGCCTTCCTGCGTACTCGTGGGATAACCGTGGTAACTACACCTTCGGTCTTGCTGATCAGATCGTGTTCGCAGAAATTGACTATGACAAGATCGACGCCCCTCACGGGATGGACATCACCATCGTCACCACTGCAACCACTGATGCAGCGGGCAAGGCTTTGCTCGATGCATTTGGGTTCCCGTTCAAGCGGGGCGCCGATGCAGGAGCGCCTCCCAAGGCAACCAAGCGCCGCGGCCCGGTCCGTGGTGGTAAGGCAGCCAGGCCGGCTGCCAAAGCGAAGAAGAAGTGATCGGGAAAGGCAACTAGAACAATGGCCAAGAAATCTCAGATCAATAAGGCGGCAGCAACGCCGAAGTTCAAAGTGCGCGGCTACACCCGTTGTCGCCGCTGCGGGCGGGCGCGCTCCGTTTACCGTAAGTTCGGCCTTTGCCGTGTGTGTCTTCGAGAGATGATCCACGCCGGTGAAGTTCCGGGCGTGACCAAGGCGAGCTGGTGAGGGGCAACTATGTTGACTGATCCCATCGCAGACATGCTGACCCGTATCCGCAACGCCAACACGGCGATGCATGATGAGGTCCCAATGCCATCGTCGAAGCAAAAGGTTGCTCTCGCGAAGATCCTCCAATCAGAGGGTTACATCGCAGGGTTCACCGTTGCTCCGGCAATGAAGGGCCCCGGCGACGTACTGACTGTGCACATGAAGTATTCACACGAGCGGGCCCGCACCATCAGCGGGATCAAGCGAGTGTCCACACCAGGCCTTCGCGTGTATCGCAAGGCAACCGCAGTACCTCGCGTACTCGGTGGTCTTGGTGTGGCCGTCCTATCCACCAGTTCTGGGCTGATGAGCGACCGTGAAGCGCGCAAGCGCAACATGGGTGGCGAAGTCCTTTGCTACGTCTGGTGATCGAGGAACTCACATGAGCCGTATCGGACAAGCCCCAATCAACGTTCCAGCGGGTGTCGACGTGACACTCGTTCAAGGAACCGTCACTGTCACCGGACCAAAAGGCACCTTGTCTTTCGGAGTTCCCGGTGCCATCACGGTTCGCCGCGACGAAGCCAATTTGTTGGTCGAGCGTCCAAACGACGAGCGTGATAATCGCTCGCTGCATGGCCTCACCCGCACCCTGGTGAACAACATGGTGCTCGGTGTTACAACCGGCTTCACCAAGGAACTCGAGATCATTGGCGTGGGTTACCGCGCCGAGGCTCAGACTCCTACCTCACTTCGTCTGTCGCTCGGTTTCAGCCATCCGGTCATCGTGACTGCCCCTGAGGGCATCACGTTTGAAGTCCCGGTGCCGACCCGTGTGATCGTCAAAGGTATTGACAAAGAAGTTGTCGGCCAAGTGGCCGCCAACATTCGTAGCATCCGCAAGCCAGAGCCCTACAAGGGTAAGGGTGTGCGCTATCTCGGTGAGAAGGTCCTACGTAAGGCCGGCAAGACCGGCAAGAAGTAAGACCCAAGGAGGGCAGAATCATGAGTGATAACGCAAAGACTCGTCGCGAATCACGTATCCGTCGTCACGGACGCGTCCGCAAGAAGATCCATGGCACCGCTGCGCGTCCGCGCTTGGCAGTGTTTCGTTCCAACAAGCATCTCGTGTTGCAGTTGATCGACGACGAGGCCGGCCGCACGCTGGCTGCAGCGTCAACCAACGAGCCAACCGAGCGTGCCGCCGATGGCAATGGCAGCAGCGTTGCCGCTGCCGCCCGCATGGGCCAGCTCGTTGCCGAGCGCGCCAAAGCGGCTGGAATTGAAAAAGTAGTGTTCGATCGTGGTGGCTTTGCCTACCACGGTCGGGTCGCCGCGGCAGCAGATGCCGCTCGTGCAGCAGGTCTGGAGTTCTGATGGCTGGTCCGTCGTACAGCAACAACAATCCAAACGCAGCCCCACCCGAACCAGGTGGACTCCGTGAGTCGCGAGTGATCGCGATCAACCGAGTCGCCAAGGTCGTCAAGGGTGGCCGTCGTTTCTCGTTCACCGCTCTCGTAGTGGTTGGCGATGGCAACGGTCGCGTCGGTCTCGGCTATGGCAAGGCCAAAGAAGTGCCTCTTGCAATCCAAAAGGGCACCGAAGAAGCCAAGAAGAGCTTGTTCGATGTCGCTCTTGCAGGCAGCACGATCATTCACCCGGTGCTTGGTATCACCGGCGCCGGTCGAGTGTTGATGAAGCCAGCAGCTCCCGGTACTGGCGTTATCGCCGGCGGTGCAGCTCGAGTCATCCTCGAAGAGGCAGGCGTGCACGACATCTTGTGTAAGTCGCTCGGTTCAGCAAACGCCATCAACGTGGCTCGCGCCACGATTCAGGGTCTGCAGTCGTTGCAGCGCCCCGACGAAGTGGCCAAGCGCCGTGGCTTAAACGCCGATGAGTTCGTGCCGAAGGGTCTTCTCAAGGCATACAACGACCGTCAGAAGTCGATGGCTGCAGGAGAAACTCACTCATGAGCGAAAAGACATTGTTCGTAAAGCTGGTGCGTTCAAGCATCGGCGCAAAGCCAAAGAGCCGCGGCACGCTGCGCGCCCTTGGGTTGAAGAAGATTGGTGACACCAACACCCTGCCCGATCGCCCCGAAATTCGGGGAATGATCGCACGGGTACCTCACCTTATTTCGGTTGAGGAAAGCACCGACGCCTGAGGCGTTCGGTAACGGATTCGAAAGAGCAGCACAATGCGCGTAGACGAACTTTCACCGGCGCCTGGCGCCAACAAAGCCGAACAACGAGTCGGTCGTGGTATCGGCGGCAAGGGCGGCAAGACCGCTGGCCGTGGTACCAAGGGCCAGCAGTCTCGTGGTCGCGGCAAGGTTGCGCGTGGCTTCGAAGGCGGCCAGATGCCGCTCAAGCAACGAGTGCCAAAGCTCAAGGGCTTCAATAACCCATTCCGCGTTGAGTACACCGCAGTCAACCTGCACTCCATCGCGAAGCTCGAGGTCGGCGCAATTAGCCCCGAGATCCTCGTGGCTCGCGGCCTGTTGCGCAAGGGCGACTACGTCAAGGTGCTTGGTTATGGAGAGCTCACTGCCAAGGTCGACGTCACGGCTCACGCCGTCTCGAAGTCAGCAGAAGCTGCCATCGTCGCCCTCGGTGGCACGGTCACTATCGTTCCAATGCCGTTCAAGGTTCGCCCTGCGGCCAACGGCAACCAGTTCACCAACCGTTGATTGCCCGCTCTGGCCACCTCTGTGGCTCTAGCGTGTCGTTGTTCATCGTCTCGTCGAGGAGTTACTAGTGCTTTCAAACTTGAAGAACATCTTCAAGGTTGCCGATCTGCGAAACAAGATCCTGTTCACAATCGGCATCGTGGGGCTCTATCGCCTAGGTGTTGCGATCCAAGTGCCAGGTGTCGATCAGTTAGCAGTTCAGCAACTTCGCGACCAGGCCGAAAGCGGCGGCGCGCTCGGCTTCTTGAACCTGTTCTCAGGTGGAGCCTTCAGCAGCTTCTCGATTTTTGCGTTGGGCATCATGCCGTATATCACCGCCAGCATCATCATGCAGGTGTTGGGCGTGGTCATTCCCAAGCTCGAGCAACTGCAACAAGAAGGTGCAGTCGGCCAACGCAAGATCACGCAGTACACGCGTTATCTCGGCATCGGTATCGCTACCTTGCAAGCGGCCGGCCTCACGTTCATCTTTGGTCAGGGTCGAGGCAGCGCCTTCTTTGGTGCAGCACGTAACGCTCCCGACGTGAAGTTGTTGCCTCAGTTCATGCCGCGAGCTCTCCTCGTGATCGTGTCCTTGGTCGCTGGTACGGCCCTCATCATGTGGATGGGCGAGCTCATCAGCCAGCGTGGCATTGGTAACGGCATGTCGATGATCATCTTCGCATCGGTCGTGTCGAGCCTTCCGGTCAACTTCTTGCGCATCTGGCAAGAAGAGAGCAAGGTGCTCTTCGTGTTGCTCGTCGCATTGGTGGTTGGCATCGTGTTTGCGGTTGTGCGTGTCGAACTTGCGCAGCGTCGTATCCCGGTCTCATTTGCGAAGCGCCAGGTTGGGCGCCGTATGTACGGCGGCCAGAACACCTACATCCCACTCAAGGTGAACCAGAGCGGCGTCGTTCCAATCATCTTTGCGAGTTCGGTCTTGCTCTTGCCCGTGTTGCTCACCAACGTTCTGGGTTCTGCCGAGGGCTGGCGTGGCAGCATCACCGACTTCGTGAACCGCTACATCGTGAACACGCAGAACCTGCTGCACGCTGTCATCCTCGCCGTGCTCATCGTTGCGTTTGCTTACTTCTACAACTCGATTGCCTTCGACCCAATTCGTCAGGCCGATCAGATTCGTAAGCAGGGTGGCTTCATCCCCGGTATTCGTCCCGGACCACAGACCGAGCGTTACCTCGGCAAGGTTGTGAACCGCATTACCCTCCCGGGCGCGTTGTTCGTGGCCACGATTGCGTTGTTGCCATACATCTTGCTGTGGATCTTCGGCGTTCAGAACTTCCCATTCGCCGGTACCACCGTGCTGATCGCTGTTGGCGTTGCTCTTGAACTCATGCGCCAGATCGACAGTCAGTTGACGCTGCGCAACTACGAGGGCTTCCTGAAGTAGCCAAACGATGATCCCCGGTGCTCGGCTCATCATCCTCGGTAGGCAGGGTGCGGGGAAAGGTACGCAATGCGTACGTTTGTCACGACACTTTGTTGTACCGCATATCTCCACCGGAGACATGCTTCGCGCTGCCGTTCGTGAGGGCACCCCGCTCGGGCAGGCCGCTAAAGAAGTCATGGACTCTGGTGGACTCGTCGGCGACGACACCATGGTCGGCATTGTCAGCGAGCGACTCAACAGTGATGACGCACGCACCCGCGGTTACATCCTCGACGGGTTCCCTCGTACCGTTGGCCAAGCAGAGGCACTCGACCTCGTTACTGGCGAGCGTCCTCTCGATGCGGTGATCGACCTCGATGTTCCACGAAGCTTGGTGCTCGAGCGACTCTCGGCGCGGCGAGTGTGTCGGGACTGCGGCACGAATTATGTGGCCAGTGGCAACGAGCGTCAACCATGGATCTGCGAGGTGTGTGGCGGCGACGTGATGTACCGCGCCGACGACACCCCCGACGCAATCAACAATCGTCTCGATCTCTATGAGCAGCAGACATCGCCGTTGATCAACTACTACCAAGCCACTGGTCGTCTCACCGTTGTCGATGGAGTCGCTAGCCCCGACGAGGTGTTCGCCCGACTCACCACAGCGGTCGAAGCCAGCCGGCGCAAGTAATGCGTCGCCGCAAGGCAGGGCTTCCTCGCCGGAGCCTTGAAGAGATCAAGCACATGCGTGCTGCTGGACGCGTAGTGGCCGAGATGCACGAGGCAATCCGTCAAGCGGTGCGGCCTGGCGTGACCACCCTCGATCTCGATGCGGTCGCCCGAGAGGTATTGCGACGCCGCCAAGCAGCTTCGAATTTCCTTGGTCACCGCGGCTTCAGCGGGGTCATCTGTGCGTCGGTGAATGACGAAGTGATCCACGGCATCCCCAGCGAGCGCGTTCTCGACGAAGGCGATCTGTTGTCCATCGACTGTGGAGCCATCGTGCACGGATGGCACGGAGATGCGGCGTTCTCGATGCTCGTCGGAAGCGGGTCGTCTGCCGCCCAATTGCTCATCGATACCGCCGACCGAGCGCTCGCAGCCGGCATCGCAGCGATGGTTCCTGGCGGACATCTTGGTGATATTGGCGCCGCCATCGATGCGGTGGTGTCGCTCGCCGGATATGGCAGCCCGCACGACTATTGCGGACACGGAATCGGACAAGCAATGCACGAGGAGCCCGACGTTGAAAACCGCGGACGACACGGTCGCGGTCCTCTGCTCGAGTCTGGGGTCGTTTTGGCTGTGGAACCAATGCTGCTCGCTGGTGGCGACGACGATGTCTACGAACTTTCTGATGGTTGGACCATCGTTACGTCCGATGGGTCGCTCGCGGCGCACGCTGAGCACACAATTCTTGTTGGGCCGCATGGGCCCGAGATCCTGACTCGCGCCTGAGCATGGCTGCCAAAGACGCAGGTCAGAACGCTGAATTCCGCCCGATAGCTGCGCTCATAACAGATCCACGACAGCAAGAAGTGGATTTGCTACGATTTCTCACCCAGAACTGTCGGATCACACTTGGCGTTCGGAATCGTTGCCGATAGCATTGCCACTCGGCCCTAACGAAGTCTGCGCGCACGCAGCCCTCGCGAGAGCCTTTTGTCCGCCGCTGTTGAGGAGGCCACCCTGGCCAAGCCTAAAGAAGACGCCATTGTGCTTGAAGGCACCATTGTCGAGTCGCTTCCGAACGCCATGTTCCGAGTCGAACTCGAAAATAGCCACAAAGTCTTGGCTCATATCTCCGGAAAGATGCGCATGCACTACATCCGCATTCTGCCTGGCGACAAGGTTCAGGTAGAGCTCACCCCCTACGACCTCACCCGGGGTCGAATTACGTACCGCTACAAGTAAAGGCACCCCATGAAGGTCCGACCGAGTGTTAAGAAAATTTGCGAGAAGTGCAAGGTCATCCGCCGGCACGGTCGCGTCATGGTGATCTGCGAAAACCCACGTCACAAGCAGCGCCAGGGCTGAGGAACAGGAAACAACGATGGCTCGTATATCTGGTGTCGACATTCCCCGCGAAAAGCGGTTGGAAATCGCCCTTACCTACATCTATGGAATCGGTAAGCCGACCGCACAGAAGATCTGTGTCGATGCTGCTCTCGATCCAAACACCCGCGTACGCAGCCTCACCGAAGACGAGGTGAACCGCATCCGCGCTGAGATCGAAAAGCTCACGGTCGAAGGCGACCTTCGTCGCGAAGTGCAGCGCGATATCAAGCGCAAGATCGAAATCGGTTGCCTCCAGGGCATCCGCCACCGCAAAGGCCTTCCTGTTCGTGGCCAGCGCACCCACACCAACGCTCGTACCCGTAAGGGCCCGAAGAAGACCGTTGCCAACAAGAAGAAGGCCGTGAGGAAGTAGCGATGGCAAAGCCAAAGCCAGGGGGACGGCGTCCCCGCAAGCGCGAACGCAAGAACGTCACCGTCGGTGTCGTCCACATCAAGAGCTCGTTCAACAACACCATCGTCAGCATCACTGACACCCAGGGCAACGTCATCTCATGGGCGTCGTCGGGCGGCGTTGGCTTCAAGGGTTCGCGCAAGAGCACACCATTCGCTGCGCAGATGGCAGCCGATAAGGCAGCCCGCGCCGCAATGGAGCATGGCTTGCGCCGAGTCGAAGTTCAGGTCAAGGGTCCAGGCTCAGGCCGCGACACCGCAGTGCGCTCAATTCAGAACACTGGCCTCGAGGTCACCTCGATCAAAGATGTCACACCGTTGGCCCACAACGGTTGCAGCCAGCCGAAGCGCAAGAGGAACTAGACATGGCTCGTTACACCGGACCAAAGGTGCGCATCTCGCGCCGCCTAGCGACCAACATCTTCGAGAACGAAAAGGGCCGCAAGGCGCTTGAGCGTCGTCCTTTCCCACCAGGTCAGCACGGCCGTACCCGCCGTCGCAATGCCGGCAGCGAATACCTCGCTCAGTTGCAGGAGAAGCAGAAGGCCAAGTTCATCTACGGTGTGCTCGAGCGTCAGTTCCGCCGCACCTACGAAGAGGCCAACCGTCTGCAGGGCCCAACCGGTGAGAACCTGTTGCGTTTGCTTGAGCAGCGCCTCGACAACGTGGTGTACCGCGCAGGCTGGGCCGAGACCCGTCCGCAGGCCCGCCAGTTCGTGAGCCACGGCAAGATCTTGGTCAACGGCAAGCGCGTCGATATCGCTAGCGCCCGCGTCAAGCGTGGCGACGTTGTGAGCCTGTCCGAGAAGGCCCGCGGCATGATCATCGTGCAACACAATCTCGACACACTCGATCGCGTCACCGTCGGGTGGCTCGAAAAGGGCGACGAGGGCAAGCAAGTCACAGTTCGTGAACTGCCCCAACGCGAGCACATCGATGTGCCCGTCCGCGAACAGCTCATCGTTGAGCTGTACTCAAAGTAACCGAACCCCGAAAGGACTCAGGCGACTTTCATGCTCGTCATTCAGCGCCCCACCGTCGAGGCAATCGGCGAAGAAACCAACAACCGCCAGCGATTCTTCATTGGCCCACTCGAGCCTGGCTTCGGCCACACGATTGGTAACTCACTGCGTCGTACTTTGTTGTCGTCCATCCCGGGCGCAGCGATTACGGCCGTTCGATTCGACGATGCTTTGCACGAGTTCGACACCATCACTGGTATCAGCGAAGACATCACCGACATCATCTTGAACCTCAAAGACATCGTGCTCACCAGCTTGAGCGACGAAGCTGTCGTGATTCGTCTCGACATTCGTGGCGCAGCCGAGGTCACCGCAGCCGACATCAAGTGCTCGAGCGATGTTGAGATCCTCAACACCGAGTTGCACATTGCGTCGCTCAACACCAAGGGCCGTCTCGCAATCGACCTCACCGTCGAGCGTGGCCGTGGTTACCTGTCGAGCCACCGCGAAAACGAGAGCCGCACCATTGGTGTGATCCCGATCGACGCGATCTTCTCGCCAGTGCGCCGCGTGATGTTCGAAGTGGAGCCAACTCGCGTCGAGCAGAGCACGAACTACGATCGTTTGGTACTCGACATCGAGACCGACGGCTCGATCACCCCTCGTGAGGCACTTGCCTCGGCCGGCGCAACTTTGCGTTCGTTGGTCGATCTTGTGGCCAACCTCAGCGACGAGCCACAGGGTCTCGAGCTTGGCGAAGTTGCTGCAAGCAGCGCTTCATCGCCAGACCTCGACTTGCCGATCGAAGACCTCGATCTGTCAGAGCGCCCACGTAACTGCCTCAAGCGGGCACAGATCAATTCCATTGGCGAGCTTCTCACCAAGACCGAAGACGACCTTCTGAACATCACCAACTTTGGTCAGAAGAGCCTCGACGAGGTCAAGCAGAAGCTCGACGAGCGCGGCCTCACGCTGCGCGGCTGACCAAGAAAGTCATTGAGGGAGACCCCTAATGCCAGCTACACCACGTAGAGCCCGCAACTTCGGCGGCAGCTCGCAACACCAAAAGATCATGATGGCCAACTTGGCTGCGTCGTTGATTGCCGCCGAGGCAATCGTGACCACCGAGGCCAAGGCAAAGGCATTGCGCCCCATCGCCGAGAAGCTGATCACCAAGGCCAAGAAGGCAACTGAGGACGACCCAATGCGTATCCATCGCATTCGTCAGATTCAGGGCTACTTGGGCGACCGCGAGATGACCGCCAAGTTGGTCAACGAAGTGGCCCCTCGTTACGTCCAGCGCCCAGGTGGATACCTTCGCATTTACAAGCTCGGCCCGCGCCACGGCGACAACGCCCAAATGGCGCGCATCGAACTGGTCTAACACGGTGCCGGATAACGGCGCTATCGAAATCGTGAACGAGCCCGTCGCTATGCGGCGGGCTCGTTTCGTTGTCGCATACGACGGCGCAGGATTTCACGGCTTCGCGGTGAACCCCAATGTCGACACGGTGATGGGTGTGCTCACCGAATCCATGTCGCTGATTACCCGACACGAAGTTGAGCTGGTGGGCGCCGGCCGAACTGATGCTGGTGTGCACGCGTGGGGTCAGGTGATCAGTTGTGATCTGCCCGGCAACACGGTGTTGAGCAACCTGGTGCATCGGGTGAATCGCATGTGCGGTCCTCGGGTTGTGTTGCGCAGCGGCGAGTGGGTGCCCCACGAATTCAACGCGCGTTTCAGCGCGCAGTGGCGGCACTATCGCTACACCATCTACAACGGGTCGACTGCAAATCCGTTCTTGACCGATCGGGCATGGCACGTGACGCGCCCACTGCTGCTGCCCACGATGCAACTCGCGTGCGATCCACTGATCGGTGAGCACGACTTCTCGTCATTCTGTCGCAAACCTCAGGTGGCCGAAGGGCAAGCCGAGCGGTCGCTGCGTCGCCGGGTGATGTTGGCCAACATCTCCGACGTGACGGCCACTACCGATGCAATCGGTCCGAACGCTGGCGAGGCACGTGTGCTGCGTTTCGAGATTCGAGCGAATGCGTTTTGCCATCAGATGGTGCGCTCGATTGTTGGCGCACTGGTCGATGTCGGGTTGGGCCGAATGCACGCGGGCGAGATGCGCGCGTTGATGTTGGGTCGCGATCGGCAGGCCGCCCCCGAAATTGCGCCGGCTCGCGGGCTGGTCTTGTGGGAAGTGGGCTACGGAGAAACGGTGGTCTCGGATCAGCGTTTGCGGTAACGACCGAGGTAATCGCGCAGCCCAAAGCCAGCCGCGACGAGCATCACTGCGCCGATTGCTCCGACAAGAACACGCGATGTCATGTCGTTTGTAGCGCTGGCTACAAATAACGCTGTTGTAGTTCGAGTCACGCAATCTTCCAAAGATGGCCGACATGAGCGCGATGCGTGAGTTCTGCTGAGTTCTCGACGAAAAGGTCGCGAATTCGCGCCCGATCTGATTGCCGATTCGACATCTCCACCCCTATCCTTGTTGGGTTCCCTGTGGCTGCCGGTCGGCGCCCGGTTGAAAGAAGCTCTTATGATGCGTACATACAGTCCCAAAGCAAGTGAAATCACCGCAGCCTGGCATGTCATTGATGCCGAGGGCTTGGTGCTTGGTCGCATGTGCACCGAGGCAGCACGCGTGCTGCGCGGTAAGCACAAGCCAACCTTCGCCCCACACATTGACACAGGTGACCATGTCATCATCGTCAATGCGGCAAAGATTGTGCTCACGTCGAACAAGGCAGAGCTCAAGGGTGTGCACCGCTACAGCGGTTACCCAGGCGGCCTCAAGACCGAGACGTACGCCAACTTCATGTCGCGTAAGCCTGAAGAGGCAATCCGCAACAGCATCCGGGGCATGTTGCCAAAGGGCCCACTTGGTCGTCAGATGATCAAGAAGCTCAAGGTGTACGGCGGCGCCGAGCACCCACACGCAGCGCAGATGCCAGTCGTATTTGATCTTTCAGCGGCCAAGTCGCGCTAAGTATTCGGAGAATGTGAATCACCATGGGCACTAAGCCGCTGACTCAAACAACTGGCCGTCGTAAGGAATCTGTCGCTCGGGTGCGCTTGCGCCCCGGCACCGGCATCGTCACCGTGAACGGTCGTAGTTTCGAGAACTACTTCCCAACGGCGATGGCTCGTATGACCGTGAGCGAACCGCTCCGTCTCACGAACACCGAAGAGGCGTTCGACATCGATGCAACCATCCATGGTGGTGGCATCAGCGGCCAGGCCGGCGCATTGCGCATGGGCATTGCCCGCTCGTTGATCGAGCTCGATCCTGAGCAGCGTGCAGCGCTGAAGAAGGCCGGCTTGCTCACTCGTGACTCACGTCGCAAGGAAAGCAAGAAGTACGGTCTCAAGAAGGCCCGTAAGGCTCCTCAGTACACCAAGCGCTGATTTGCTGCGCTTCGGCACCGATGGTGTGCGCGGCGTTGCGCTCACCGAACTGACCACCGTCTACGTGCAATGCCTCGGCATTGCCGCGGCCCAGGTGCTCAACGGTGGAACATGGCTCATTGGCCGCGACACCCGCGAGTCGGGTGAGGTTCTCGAATCTGCATTGACCGTGGGTTTGCACGCGCAGGGCCAGACGGTGCAATCGTGCGGAGTGCTACCGACCCCTGCGTTGGCATTTCTTTCAGCGCGCCGCGGCGTACCCGCAGCGATGATCACGGCATCACACAATCCGTATTCGGATAATGGCGTGAAGATCTTTGCCGTCGGCGGACTGAAGCTCACAGATGATGTCGAAGCGTCGATTGAGGCCAGCCTTGAAGTAGCGCTTGCTGATGACCCAGTCGCGCCGGCGTCGAACGCGACTGCCGATGTGGTTGTCGATGCAGTGACCGAATATGTGCAACACGTTGTGTCGCTGTTTCCGGCCGGTTGCCTCGCTGGGGTGCGTGTGGTGCTCGACTGTGCCAATGGAGCAATGAGCGTTGCTGGCCCAGCCGCAGTGGCAGCACTGGGTGCCGAGGTCATCGTGATGCACGCCACGCCGAATGGCACGAACATCAACGCCGAATGCGGCGCAACGCATCCAGCCTCGCTTGTGCACGCTGTGCTCGAGCACGAGGCCCACGCAGGTCTTGCCTTCGATGGCGATGGCGACCGCGTGATTGCAGTTGATAACGAAGGACACATTGTCGATGGCGACCGCCTCATTGCGCTGGCGGCGCTGCAGTTGCAGGCCGAGGGAAGGCTCAGCGGTAATGCCGTAGTAGTCACAGTGATGAGCAATCTTGGGTTTCATCGGGCCATGCAGGCAGCGGGCATCACGGTGGTGGCCACTGCGGTGGGCGACCGCTATGTGCTCGAAGCACTCGACGCAGGCGGCTACGCCATTGGTGGTGAGCAGAGCGGGCATGTGATTTATCGAGACCTGGCAACCACTGGCGACGGCTTACTTGCGGGCCTTCGATTGCTGCATCACACGCACTCATCAAACCGCTCGTTGGCCGAGATGTCGCGTGATGTGATGACGTCGTTCCCCCAGGTGCTCGTAAACGTGCGGGTGGCCGATCGTCATCCCGATATCGCGATCGAACTCGCCAACGAGTTGGCAACCGCCGAAGCTGCGCTTGGCGGCGAGGGCCGAGTGTTGTTGCGGGCCAGCGGCACTGAGCCGCTCGTGCGGGTGATGGTCGAGGCCGCTACTGATGCCGTGGCGCACGATGTTGCCAATGGGTTGGCCGACATCGTCCGGGCTCGTTTCAGCTAGGCGACGTTTCAGCTAAGCGAATTGCCAACGAAGATCTACACGTAGCCCAGCGCGGTAACCTGCAAGCCATGTGCGGGATCATTGCGATTTTGAGCAAGCCGACCACGCGATTGGCACCAACCTCGGCCAGCATCATCGCCGCGCTCGATGAGGCGCT
>JAPKZR010000138.1 GCA_026393695.1 Actinomycetota bacterium | reverse complement strand
TCAGCAAGCTCACGGGCTCAGCTTAGGACCCAGACGCCAGCCAACGAATTGGCCGGGTACACCATCATCAATCGTCGAGCAGTTTCGACAACGCCTCGGCCACACCAGATGGTCCGGCCACACAGGTGATCTTGGCGCCAACTGCTGCGGCGAGTTTGTAGGCCTCGTCGGAGTCACCCTCGGGAGCGATGATCAACAGTTCGTCGAGCGATGCAGCAGCGGCGATCACATCGCCCTCGACCGTTGCGCGGCAGTCGGACAGCAACACTGCGATGCGGCGACCGGCCTGCGAGCGATGCAGTTGCAACCGCGCTGCCGTGAGCGCGCCAGCAAGATCGGTGGTGCCGAATCCGCGCAGCGTGAGTACGTCGTTGATCACGCGGTCGCCGTCTTTATAGACATCTTGCGATTTGGCGACAACCACATCTTTTCCAAATGCAACAACGCTGTAATCGGCTGGCGAGCGCCAGGCAACGGCCGCAGCGGCCACTGCAGAGGTGGCTAATGGCTTGCCGCCCATTGAGCCGCTGCGGTCCACCATGAGACACAGCGCAGTGCCGGGTCGAGCCCAGCCGCGGATGCGTAAGCGCTGCACATCGACCGCACCACCGGTGGCGCGTGCTTCGCCGATGGCTTCGAGGCTGGCGTCGAGATCGAGGTCGCCGCCGTCAGGCCGATACGGCTGCTCGACCAATTTGCCCACGCCACGTGGACGCACAGGACCACGACGGCTCACGTCGAGGAACAAGCGACCGGCTAAGCGCTTGGCGAGCTCGCGCAGCTTTGGGTCGGTTGCTGCTGTGAGGTCGGCCAGCAACGCCATCGTGTCGTCGGGGTCAGCTTGCAATGCTTCGTCGACCGCTGCTTCGTCGAGTTCGCCAACTTCGGGAGACACCTGCTCGAAGCGAGGATTACGCGACAGGTCTCGACGAGACATGGTCTTGCGCGCGCTCTCGCTGACAGCAGCGTCGGCGTCTTCGCCTTCTTTGGTTACGGGGCGGGGGGCGCCCCCGTCGGGGCTGAGGCTTTTCCCGATGTGTCTCCACCGGTTGCATCGCCCGACTGGTCGACCCGACCAAAAATCTCTTGCCACAACTCAGCGATGATTTCGTCGCTGGTGCGAGTGCCGCCTTCGCGAACGCGCACACGACCCGACAACGCAATGATCGCTGCGTCGAGACCGGCAGCGGCATTGTCGGCAGGCACGCCACGCAACTGCGCCAACGAAGCGGCAACAGCACTTGCGTCGATGGCACCGCGAACTGACGAACCCACGCGCAATTCGTTATGGCTACGTGTGCGACGCACGACCTCGACCGCTTTGGCGATCCACGCCGGCGACACCGGCTCGGTCACCTTCGCCGTGCTGATAGCGCGCGCCACGATTGCTGATTCTTCGGCAGCGCTTTGGTATGAAACCGCTAAACGACACACCCGGTCGTACACAGCGCCGCTGATTCGTGCGGTGCCAATGGCATCGAATGGGTTCATTGCGGCCACGAGTCGGAACCCGGGTGAGGCAGCAACGCGACCCAGACGGGGCACGTGCAACTCGCGCTCGCTCATCACCGTGATGAGCACATTGAGTGTCTCTTCAGGAATGCGGTTGATCTCTTCGACATACAGCAATGCGCCTTCGCGCATTGCGCTGATGAGCGGACCATCGACAAACACGTCGGGGTCGTATCCGTCGGTGAGCACCCGCGCTGGGTCGAAGTGACCAACGAGGCGCGCCGGGGTGAGTTCGGCATTGCCTTCGACAAATTCGAATCCGAGGCTGAGTTCGCGGGCAACGGCACGCAGCAGCGTGCTCTTACCGGTGCCCGGAGGCCCCTCGAGCAGAACATGACGATCTGCGTCGAGGGCCGCCAGGACCAGTTCGACTTCGCGTTGACGCCCAACGACATGCGTACTCAGCCTGTCGAGTAGCGCTCGATCGATCATGCGTAAATGATGACTCCGCGCAAGTTGTCACCGTCGCGCATGGCGCGGTAACCCTCGTTGATCTCATCGAGCGTGTAGCGCTTGGTGATGAGTTCGTCGAGCTTGAGCTGACCATCGCGGTACATGCCGAGCAGACGAGGAATGTCGGCGCGAGGGTTGAGCGAACCAAAGATGGTTCCCTTGATTTCCTTCTGCCACATCGACAACTCGAACAAGTTGACGGCTGCGTGAGTCTGCGCCATTGGGGCAACGGCGGTAACCACAACGGTGCTGCCCTTGCCGGCCAACGACATACCGAGCTGCATCAGATCGCCGTACATCACGCCTGGAGCCATGATGACCTTGTCGGCCATTTGGCCCCACGTGAGCTCGGCGACGGACATGATGGCGTCTTCCATCGAGGCGAACGTGTGCGTTGCACCGAACTCCATGGCCTTCTCACGCTTGAACTCGACTGGGTCGATCGCGATGACGTGGCGGGCGCCAGCCATCTTTGCGCCTTGCACGGCGTTGATGCCGATGCCGCCGATGCCCACAACCACCACGGTCTCGCCGGGGCTGACTTCGGCGCGGCTCACTGCCGAACCCCAACCGGTAGCGACGCCACAGCTCACGAGCGCTACGCACTCGAGTGGGTAGTCGGGCTCGACCTTGATCAACGAGTTCTCAGCCACGCAGGCAAACTCGGAGAACGTGCCGACCTTGGCCATCAGGGTGACAGGCTTGCCGTTGATGAAGTGACGGTGGGTGCCGTCGGTGATCATGCCGCCAACGAACGTGCCGATGCTGGCATCGCACAGGTTCTGACGGCCAGTTGAGCAATAACGGCAGCGACCGCAGCTCGGAACGAAGCTGGCCGAAACATGATCGCCAACCTGAACGCTGGTCACGCCAGGGCCGACCTCGATAACGATGCCGGCGCCTTCGTGGCCGCCGATGACGGGGAAGAAGTCTTCGATGCCCATGAGTGGCCACACTTCGGGTGGTGGCACCATGTCGCCGGTGACGAGATGCTCGTCAGAATGGCACAGGCCAGCCGCTTTCCAATTGACCAGCACTTCGCCGGCCTTTGGTGGATCGATGTCGATCTCTTCGATCTTCCACTCTTGGTTAATGCCCCACAACACTGCTGCGCGTGACTTCATGACTGACTACCCCCGTACTAGGCGAACATCTGCAATGTAACGCCCGCTTGGGGTTCGACAAGAACTCAGTCGTACTTCAGCACTCCGCGAATGTTGGTTCCGGCGCGCATGGCGTCGTAACCCTCGTTGATGCCCTCGAGTGGGTACTCGGCGGTGACCAATCCGTCGAGGTCGAGCAGACCATCGCGGTACAGACCCATCAGCTTGGGAATGTCCGAGCGTGGGTTGCCCGAACCGAACAGCGAACCAACGAGTTGCTTCTCCATCAAGGTGAGATCGAGCAGGCTCATGCTGGCGCTGTATTCCATGGCTGGGTGAATGTTGGTGACAACAACGCGGCCGCGCTTGGCGGTGAGCGCCAATGCTTCGCCAATCACTTCGCCCGAGCCAACGCCCATGGTCATGATGACCTTGTTGGCCATCGTGCCCCAGGTGAGTTCCTGGATGAGCGGCATTGCCTCGGCCATGCTGGCTGCGGTGTGGGTGGCGCCGAACTCCATTGCCTTCTCGCGCTTGAACTCGACCGGGTCGATGGCGATGATGCGCTTGGCGCCGGCAAGGCGTGCACCCTGAATTGCGTTTGCGCCAATGCCACCGGCACCGACCACTGCCACGGTGTCGCCAGCTTTGACCTCGGCTGCATACACAGCGCTGCCCCAGCCGGTGACCACGCCGCAACCGAGCAGGCAGGCGCGATCGAGCGGAACGTCTTTGTCGATCTTGATGCAGCTGGCCTCGTTCACCACGGTGTGATGAGCGAAGGTACCCAAGATGCACATGATGCCGAGGTCTTGACCACGGGCATGGTGACGACTTCCGCCATCGGTGATCTGACGGCCGAGGCCCATCAGCGCGCCGAGGTCACACAGGTTCTGATGACCCGTTGAGCAGCTTGCGCAGCGGCCGCAGCTGGGGATGAACCCGAACACAACATGGTCGCCAGGGGCCAGCCAGCTGACGCCGGCGCCCACTTCTTGCACAACGCCGGCGCCTTCGTGGCCACCGATGATGGGCAGACCAAACGGAAGGTCACCCGTGACGAGATGCTCGTCGCTGTGGCACATGCCCGACGCTGCGAGCTTCACCAACACTTCGCCTGGGCCTGGTGGATCGAGTTCGATCTCTTCGACGCTCCAAGGCGCATTGACTTCCCACAGAATTGCCGCTTTGGTCTTCACGGTGGCTCCCAAGTTTAACGAGACGAGTTGGCTATTGGCTCTGACGTTACAACGCCTCAGCGTTGAAGGCTGTATCGCCAACCATCCGCAGCACCTGTACTGCACGAGTCATCGCCACGTACAGCAAACGCGCCCCACGCGCCGACCCGTCGAACACCTCGGCCGGGTTCACCACAACAACGGCATCGAACTCGAGACCCTTCACATCCTCGGCGGTGAACAGTGGAATGTGTGAGCGCTGCAGATCTTGCACGCGCTCGACAGCCTCAAGCGAATGGTCAGCAAGGCTGGCCGCAATCGCTTCGTGCAACCGCCGCGGGGCAACCACACCGGTGAGCACATGGCGATGCCGAGCGATGAGCACTTCTTGAGCCACTGCCTCGGCGAGTTCGGCGCTCTCGGCCACTCGCATCGTGGGCGCCTCGCCATCCATGCGCACGCTGCGGCTCGCCACTGTGTCGACGCCGGTGAACGCGAGCAACAGATTCGCCACGGTGAGCACTTGCTCGGGCACGCGATAGCCGATGGTGAGGTGTGCAACTTCGTAGTCGGTAGCGCCGAGATACTGAGCGACTGCTGGCCAATTCTGCTGCCCTGCCGGAGTGGTGCTCTGGGCCAGGTCGCCAAGAATTGTGAACGACCCAGTGGGGCTGCGACGGCCGATGACACGCAGGCCAACCGCCGACTGATCTTGCGCTTCGTCGACCACCACATGGCCAAACTGAAAGGGTGGCCCGTTGAGCAACGAATGCGTCTCATCGAGCAGCAACTGATCGGCAGCGGTCCAAGGCCTGCTCTTCGAACCCGGCTTGCCGAGTCGCAGCAGTTCGCTCTGCTCGTCGGCGGTCAAGATGCCGTCGGCTGCAGCAGCCATCACGGTGTCGACGCTGAACAAGCGCTGCAGAACGGTCTTGGGTTGCTGCACCGGCCACGCTGCGGTCACCGCATCACGCAGCACGTTGGCCCGCGCCCAAGCGTCGTCCTTGTCGGTTCGACGCATGAGGTCTTGTTGGGCAATCGCCTTGAGCGCATCGCGACGGCGGTTCAACGGCCGCGTGACAGCCGATCCACCCAGCGCCGTTTCGATCCACGCCGCAAACTCTTCGGGTTCGATGACCAACGTGCGCGCACCCATCGGAATGCGAACCGCTTCCTGAGGGGCCCGCACACCGCCAAGCACTGCGCGCTGCAACACGGCGAGCATGCGCGGGTCGCCCTTGAGCCGGGCCATCTCTACCGAATCGCGGGCACCAACTTCGATGCGCGGCACGCACAGATCGAGCACCGTTCGCTGTTGCACACTGCGCTCGCCAAGCGACGGCAGCACGTTGCCGATGTAATCGAGGAAGACCTTGTTGGGACCGACCACAAGAACGCCAGATGTAATCGAGGAAGACCTTGTTGGGACCGACCACAAGAACGCCATCCCGCGCTAGTTGGCGGCGGTGCTCGAACAGTAAGTACGCGGCACGGTGCAGACCAACCGCCGTCTTGCCGGTGCCTGGGCCACCTTGCACGATGAGCGCCTGCTGCATTGGGGCACGGATCACCACGTCTTGCTCGGCCTGAATGGTGGCCACGATCTCGCGCATCGCACCGGTTCGCGCCGCCCCGATCTCGGCAAGCACCGGATCGGGGATACCCGAGGCCGCGCCGAGGGCATCGGGGTCGTCGAGTTGCTCATCGAGATATGCCGTGATCTGGCCGTCAGCCAGCGTGAAACGGCGACGATGCTTCAGGCCCAATGGGTCAATAGACGTGGCCCGGTAGAACGGCGCTGCGATGGGAGCACGCCAGTCGATGACCACCGGATCGTGACGCTGATCTTCGATGTGTCGACGACCGATGTACCAACGGTCGTCGTCTTCGTCGATTCGACCGAAGAAGTCCCCCGCACCCGCCGTACGTAGGTCTTGTAACGCCTCGGCAACGGTGACCTCGATGTACTCCTTGGTGATGTCGTCGGCCGAGCTATCGGGGTCGACCCGTTCGAACGCAGCGATCATCTGGTCACGACAAGCGCGCGAGTACTTCAGCTGTTCGAGTTCTTTGTCGAGTTCGGGGAAAAGGATCGGCTCAGCCATGTTGTGGTCCGCAGGGGAAATGTGATGTTAATAGTCCCGCGTGCCTACCCTGCTCGGTTTCCTGACAGAATCGGCCAATGAGATCAACGACACTCGCGGCCGTGCTGATCGTG
>JAPKZR010000078.1 GCA_026393695.1 Actinomycetota bacterium | reverse complement strand
CGAAATCTTTACTCCGCGCACGCCGATGTTGGGCACCACACCGCCGATGTTCGTGGCGTCGATACGAACCGCGCCGGTGGGCACCGGGAGGTTGCCCGTGATCGCGAACTCAGACAGTGTGAGCTTCACAACCGAACCATCGAACGCTGCTGGTTTCGAGGTGTCGGAGCAGCCAAGGGCAAACACCAACACAAGAACAATGGCGATGAGCGCCACGACACCCGTGGCAATCATGATGCGCAAGCGCTTACGGCGCTGCTGCTTGAGATATCGCTCTTCCCGACGTGAATTGGCAGCCACGATGGGCCCTCCTTTGCGTTTACGGCTGAGGCTTCTCGGCCATCTCAAGATGCAGTTCGTTACCGGTGTACGGATTCGCCAGGGCCACAGCCTCGTTGAGTTCGACGCCGAGCCCAGGTTCGGTTGGTGGGATCACGTAGCCGTCTTGCCATTGAATCGGCTTCACCAAGATGTCGGCGTGGAAGCCGCTCCAGTCTTGGATGCTCTCGAGGATGAGGAAGTTGGGCGAGCACGTGCTGAGCTGAATGTTGGCAGCGCCAACAATGGGCCCGCAGTACAGGTGCGGCGCGAGTTGTGCGTAATACGTTTCGGCCAACGCAGCGATCTTCTTGCCTTCGAGCAAGCCACCACAGCGACCAAGGTTGAGTTGCAGAATCGACGCAGCGCCAGCCTGCAGCACGCGCGCAAACTCGTACTTGGTGGTCAACCGCTCGCCCGTTGAAATCGGAATTGAGGTGCTGCGCGCCACCCGTGCCATCTCGTCGGGGTTCTCGGGCGGTGTTGGCTCTTCGAACCACAGTGGCTCGTATTTCTCGATGCGCTTGGCCAAGCGAATCGCGCCCGAAGCAGTGAACTGGCCGTGCGTTCCGAAGAGCAGATCGGCCTTGGTTCCCACTGCTTCGCGAATCGTACGCACCATGCGCTCAGAGAGCTCGAGTGCCTCGAGCGTTGGCTGGCGACCATCGAACACGCTGTAGCGGCCGGCCGGATCGAACTTCACACCGGTAAAGCCGCGCTCAACCTCGAGCACCGCTTTCTCAGCGGCGGCATCGGGATCGGTGTACACCGGATGATCGGCGTAGGCATCGACATCGTTTGGCGGATACAGGTAGGTGTAGGTGCGCAGCTTCTCGTGCACCTGACCACCGAGCAGTTCGTACACCGGCTTGTTGGTCTCTTTGCCAACAATGTCCCAGCACGCCATCTCGAGTCCGCTCAAGATGCCGCCCAACGTGATGTCGGGACGCAACGCGTAACCGCGGCCATAGACCTGACGCCACAGCGTCTCGATCTTGAACGGGTCAGCGCCGATGAAGTGCCGCTCGGCGACATCTTCAATCATGCGCGCCACAAGATGCGGCGAGAACGTAGCCACATACACCTCACCGACGCCGGTGATTCCGCTGTCGGTGGTGAGCTTCAAGAAGATGAAGTAACGACCACCGAAACGAGGTGGAGGGTTACCAACAACGAACGTTTTGACGTCGACAATTTTCATGGCGCGGCCTGCATTGCTCTATCAGAACACAATCACGTTGCGCAGCGCGTCGCCGCGCTTCACGGACTCCATTGCTTCGTTGATATCGGCGAGCGCATAACGACCCGAGATCAGCTCGTCGAGCTTGAGGCGACCCTGCTTATAGAGGTTCACCAGATTGGGGATGTCGATGCTGATGCGCGACCCGCCCATCTTCGAACCGAGGATGCGTTGGCTGTATGCGGCCATCGTGCCTGGATCGATTTCGGACATCACACCGTTGGCCGGCATGCCCACGAGCACCACTGCTCCGGCCTTGGCCAGCAACGCGTACGACGCATCGAACGCAGCCTTCGCGCCAACAGTGACGAACACATAGTCGGCTCCACGGCCGTCGGTGAGTTCGCGAACGCGCGCCACGACATCGTCGGTGACTGGGTTCAACGTGTGAGTGGCGCCGAACTCGAGCGCCGCCTGCAGCTTGCTCTCGGCAAGGTCGATCGCGACGATGGTCTGAGCGCCGCTGAGCAATGCGCCCTGCACGCTATTGAGACCCACGCCGCCGCAACCGAACACCACCACGTGGCTGCCGGGCTGCACGCCGGCAGTGTTGGTGACCGCACCAAAGCCGGTGATGACACCGCAGGCCAGCAACGACGCAACATCGAAGCCGAGGTCGGCTGGCACCACAACGAGCTGCGATTCTTCGACCACTACCTGCTCGGCAAATGCTGCGGTACGCAGACCATGCACAATCGAGGCACCGCTGGCATCGGTGAGCGGGCTGGTGGCATCGAGTGGGAACGTGGCATCGCAGGTGACGGGCATGCCCATCGTGCAACCGTGGCAGTGACCGCACGAACGGATGAGCGTGACCACAACAGCGTCGCCCACCTTCACCGAATGAACGCCGGGTCCGACCTCGGCGACAACGCCCGCACCCTCGTGGCCGTAGACCGCGGGCAGTTGGCCACCCCAACCGCCTTCGGCGTAGGTGATGTCGCTGTGGCAGATAGCCGTAGCGACCATGCGCACCTTCACTTCGCCCGGACCCGGATCTGCAAGATGCAGTTCTTCGATCACCAATGGCGCGCCAAACTCACGACACACTGCAGCCTTCATTGCAACACCTCCGGAAATCCATCGGCACGCAAATCGGTGCCGAGTGCGTCTTCTAACAACTTCACAACTTGTGTCGACCAGGCCTGGCCGCCGTACTGGGCACGCGAACGAATGAAGATCTGTTCGACGAGACCGGCCAACTCAAGGGGCACGCCAAACTGGCGACCGAACTGGGTGGCAAAACCGAGGTCTTTGCAGGCGAGATCCATGGTGAAGCCAATGTTGTAGCTGCCGTTGAGGATCACCTGACCCTCGGTCTCGTGCACAAAACTATTGCCTGAACTTTCCTTGATCGCCTCAAACGACTTCGCCAGATCGAGGCCGCCGCGCTTGGCAAGCATCAGCGCTTCGCCAACCGCAACAAGGTTGATGAAGGCCAGCATGTTGGTGATCACCTTGATGACCGAGGCACTGCCCAGCGGACCCATGTAGAGGATCGGCTGGCCAACAGCGCTGAGCAGATCGCGGTGTGATTCGAAGATGGCTTCGTCGCCGCCCACGAGCACCGTGATGTCGCCCTCGGCTGCTTTGTGAACACCGCCGGTAACAGGACACTCGAGCATGTGCACGCCAACCGACCAAGCGATCGCTGCGAGCCGAATCGTTTCTTCACGGTCTTGGGTGCTCATGTCGATGATGGTTCCGCCGGGGCGCATGCCGGCGAGCACGCCCTTGGGGCCGGTGATGACCATGCTGACCGCCGAAGGCGAGGGCAGGCAGGTGAACACCACATCGGAGACCTTGGCAACATCTTCGGCCGAGTCGGCCCACGTTGCTCCGGCGGCCACCAGACCATCGGCTGCGCTGCGGTTGAGGTCGCTGACCGTTACATGATGTCCATGGCGCACCAGACTCGATGCGAGGTACATCCCAAGGTGCCCTAGACCGACAAACCCAACCTGTTTTGCTTCGCTCATGCAGGTCTCCTTCGACCAAAGTATTCGACTGAATGACTCGACCGAGCCCGATCGAATAGCGGCACAACCGTACCACTCACCCTCTTCGCCGAGCCGAAACAAGCGGCCGAACAACGGTTTCGGCACGGCGTCAGCGCCGGTTCGGACATACGCTGCACCCATGACACGTCTGGTGTATTCAGAAGCCGAACTCATGAGCGATCATCCATTCGCTCGCCAACACGTGGTAGCCGGAAGTCGCATGCACGGCGGGATGATGCACGACGGCACCTATCAGCCGCCACGCGCCTTGGTGCGCGAACCCGCTCTACAGGCATGGACCGATGCACTGCGTGCCCGAGGCGGCGACCTACTCGACGCCGACTCATCACTGCTTGATGGCGAGAAGGTTCCTGGCGTCGAACAGAGCCGTGTGCTGCTTCGCAACGGTCTCGGCGAAACCTTCTGGAACGGCCTCACCATCACCGGCAAGATCGAGGCCAAGGGTCGCCTGCTCGCCGAGATGGTGTTCCCCGAACTGGGCCCATTCATTGTCGAAGATGTCTCCGAGATGGCAATCGGCCACCTCAACAAGGGTCTCCTCAAGGCCCACGGGCTCGACGAAGGCGGTCTCCCCGACGAAGGCATCGGCGGCCACGACGTGATGTGGTTCGTCGCCCGCGATCTCGCTCTTGGCGCCAATGCCTATCCCGACGTTGAGCCACCTGAAAACATTTCGCGTCCCGATTCCGCGGCGCGGCGGATGCCCGAAGTCTCGGCTGCAGTCGAGGGCTTCATCTCGTTCTTGATGAACCTGTTGGTCATCGAGTTCCGCGCCGAGATCGGCTTCGCCGCAACGCAAGCCGTGTTGCGCACCCCCGATCTGTTTGCCGATCGTCGTGCCGATGCCGAAGAAGCCGCCGAGATCATTGGCCGCATTCGCACCGACGAAGAGATCCACGTGAGCTCGCTGCGCTTGTACTTGGGCGAGTTGGCCTCGGTCACGTTCAAGACCGTCGATGGCGGCGCCGTGCCCGGACGCGAACTCATCGATCGTTTCTGGGGCGGGCTCGTGCATTGGGCAACGGTTGAGCAGCCGCCCCTGGCATCGCAGATGCAGCGCGAGCTCATCGAGTCACGCATCATGGCCGCCCCCAACGGCGCCCAGATCCTGGCCGAGTTCCGCGGCGCCGGCTCCGACTGAGCACCCTCGCTCCGACTGACGCCAACCCGCCCAGCTAACGTCGCCGCCATGTCTGGATTGGCGATTGTCACGGGTGGAGCACGCGGTATTGGTGCGGCGATCGCAGCAGCGCTGCTTGCCGATGGCGAGATCGACGAGGTCGCCGCGTTCGACCTCGACATCGCCGGTGCGCAGGCGCCGGCCGGTGTCACGCTTCATCAGTGCGATGTCACCAACGTCGAGCAAGTGCGCGACGTGGTCGCATCGCTCGGCCGGCACGCAACGGTCTTGGTCAATAACGCCGGTGGCGGCAAGCATCGCCCAGAACGCACCGACAACAAGCCCGGCGACCCGTTTGGTCCGGTCGATCTGTTTCGCGAATCAGTCGACCTCAACCTCACCAGCGCGCACATTGTGACGAGCGTGGTTGGTCCCAACATGGCCAGCGGTTCGGCCATCTGCAATACGGCCTCGATCGCGGGCCTGATGCCCAATGCAATGATGGCCTACGGTGCCGCCAAGGCCGGGCTCATCCATTGGACCAAGTGCATGGCCCTGTCGCTCGCACCGCGTGGCATCCGCGTGAACGCTGTGGCGCCAGGCTTCATCTACACCCGCTTGTGGGAGCAAACGCTGCCCCGTAAGTACTTCGATCAGATGGTGGGCGTGGCGGTGCCAATGTCGAGCGAACAAACTCCCGAGCAGATCGCCGACAGTGTTGCGTTTTTGTGTTCGGCGCGTGCGGCGCAGATCACCGGTCAGGTGCTCGCTATCGACGGCGGCTCACTGCTGGGCCAGGTTCGCTGAGACCCAGTTAGCTAAGAGCCAGTTAGCCCAACAGTTGCATCATTGATTCGACCAACGCTTCGGCGGCCAGGTCGCGCGACAAGCCCTGATCACGACGCAACAGATCGATCGATTCGAACGAGCACAACACGTCGAGCACTGCAGCAGTTGACGCAGCGCGTGATGTATCCATCGCATCGAGTTCGGCGGCAAACAACTTGTTCACCTGCACTCGCAGAAAGCCACGCGACCGAGTGATCTCGGCGCTCACGATGGGCTGCAATGGCGCCAGTGATCGAGACAACCGAGCAACCGGCCCGATTTCGTCGAACAACGAGAGGCGGTGCTTCACCAACGTGTTAACTCGATCAGCAAGCGACGCGTCGCCGTGGATGCCGAGCGCAAACATTGCAACAACGGCACCTTCTTGGCGGCTAATCGCGGTTCGCGCCAACTCGTCTTTGTCGGCAAAGTAGCGGAACACGGATCGATGCGAGACGCCGGAGCGCTCGGCCACGTCGGCCACGCTGGGCCGCGGATTGCCCTCGCGAACGAGCTCAAGAAAAGCGTCGACAACGGCGATCTTGTTGCGATCACGCCGAGCATGACGTCCGTCTTGAAGATCGAGTGCCTCGGTGACCACGTCGTTAGCCTAGACATTCGAGGCGATCTATTGGCAAATGACTGCCGATTGTTCGGGCTCCGAGAGCCCGCTCCATCAATTGACACCCTAAGTGTCAGTACGTAGGGTTATGCCCATGGAACAACCACGACGCGTTGCGTTAATCGCTGCAGCCGGTTTCTACGTCGGCCCACACCTCGCCCGAATTCTCGCCGCACGCGGCCACGACCTGGTGCTCGGCGATCCCGATGCAAGCCTTGTCGAAGAACTTGTCGCTGGCGGCACCAATGTCGAAGCCGTCAGTGGCACCCGAGATCTCGTCAAGCGCGAGTCATCGCAACGACTCGTTGATGCCGCGATGAACCGGTTCGGTCGAATCGATTCGGCCACCGCCTTTTCGGGCCTCATCGTCACCGGTCGATTTATGAACTCAAAGGTCGAAGATCTCGAAACTGTGATGCAGGGCTGCATGGTCGCTCCCTTTCACTTCATGCAAACCGTGCTTGCGCCGATGATCGAGCAGGGCGAGGGCCAGGTGCTGGTGATCACCAGCGCCAGCGGCGCCCGGGCCACCCCAGAAGCACCGTTGTATTCAGCCGCCCGCGCCGGTGCCAACCACCTCGTTCACAATGTGGCGCACGAAGTGGCGCGGCACAACGTGCAGGTCAACGCCATTGGCACGAACTACATGGATTTCCCCGAGTTTCGTCGTGCCTCGGGCGCCGATGATCCAGCGATCATGGCCAAGATCGAGCGCAAAGTGCCGCTCGGCCGCTTGGGCACGATGGAAGAGTTCGCCAACTTCTGCACACCGTGGGTCGACGGCACCAGCCGCTTCACCACAGGTCAGTTTGTCTCGTACGCCGGCGGCTGGGCCTGAGTAACCTCTCGCCCAAACGCATCACTTACCAACGCATCATTCACCACACCGGAGCACACCATGTCTGAAATGACTCTCGATTCACTGCAACGCCGTATGCGTGCGATGCATTCGCTGTATTACCAGGCCACCGAATCGATGGACCTCGAGCATGTGAACCACTTCGAGCGCGAAGGCGTGTTGCCCATCGCGTTCTGCTTGTTCCACTACACCAACATGCAAGATGCATCGTTCATGATGCTCACCGGCATTCCGCCCGTGTGGAACGACGAATGGCAAAGCCGCGTACAGATGACCATCAACGATCACGGCAAGCACAAGACCGTCGACGAAATGATTCATCAGCGCATCGGCGACTTCGAAGCCTTCAAGGAATACATGCGCACCGTGTTCGATCGCACCGAGGCCTACCTCGCCCAACTCGATCCCGCCGATCTCAGCCGCGTAGTCATTCAGCGCCCGTTTCCACCACAGGTCGCCAGCACCTACAGCGCCCGAGTCGCAGCCGATATCGGCATCACGGTGCTCGACGGTTTCGAATGCTGGTTGTACCAACACGGCCTTCGCCACATGGGTGAAATAGAACTCGCCCGAGGCCTTGTGGGCCTTGGCGGAATGACCAGCTAGTCGCCAGGGCGCCCGTTACGAACGAGCGCGAGTTTTGCGAAGCAACGGATCTGCCAACGCCAGCGAGCGGTCGGCCAGGCGCATCACCCGACCAGACGCGCCAGGCGTCTGCCCATCGATCAGGTTGCCCATCACGGCCAACGTGATGTCGGCCGTGGTCTGCGTGCCCACCGCGATGCGCAGGCCGGTACGCAAGATCCACGGATGACCAATCAGGAAACTGAACCGGCGACCGGTGCGCAAAAAAGCATCGAATCGTTCGCCGACTTGTTTGTCATATGCCTGCGCGGCAGTGGCCACATCGGCAAGGAAAAGGTCTACTGCAAGCGTGCCGCTTTCGAGCCCGTAGTCGATGCCTTCGCCGTTCATTGGATTCACAAAACCGGCTGCGTCGCCAACGGCTACCCAACCCGGACCATGACGTCGCACGCAACTCATCGGCAAACGCCACGCTCGCGGCTTTTCTATGTACTCGCCGAGGCCCCATGGTTCACGAACAATTGCGGCGTACTGATCGAGCAAGGTGTTGAGGTTGAGTTTCTTGAAGCCCTGCATTGTGCTGAGCGCACCGACGCCGATGTTGACCGTGCCATCGCCCGCCGGAAACATCCAGCCATAACCGGGCACCGGGGTTCCGTGCTCGTCTCGTAGCGACAGGCACGCTTCAAGATGGCGCTCGGCATGACGCGGGGTGGTGGCATAGGCGCGAATGGCGAGGCCAAATGGTTCGTCGGGATCGCGCTCGCAGCCGAGCATCTTGGCGGCAGCGCCCTGCGCACCTGCAGCGAGAATTGTGAATGGTGCGGTGAAGATTTCGGAGCCACCGCTGGCACTCACGACACTGACACCAACAACGCGGTCACCATCGAGCACAGGCAACGCTTCGCAATCGAAGCGCACCTCGGCGCCGGCGGCAATGGCGGCGTCGATCAGAAACGTATCGAAGCGCCGACGCGGCCACACTGCGCCATGGTTTGGAAAGCGATCGGTGGTGGGCCACGAAAGTTCGCGGGTGGTCTTGCCAGCGATCATGCGCAAACCATCGATGCGGTGGGCGTCGGCAATCGACAAGTCGAGCGCGTTCAGCGCCGCAACGGCTCGCGGCGTGAGTCCGTCGCCGCACACCTTGTCGCGGCCATGCGGACCCTTCTCGAACAACATCACCCGAACACCAGCGCGGGCGGCACGCAGCGCAGCCGCAGCTCCTGCTGGGCCTCCGCCGATGACGAGCAGGTCACGTTGATTCACCCCGCAAGCCTGCCAGAGTGACGCCGCGTTAGCTCAAACTTGCGCGACCTCAAATCGAGATGATTCGCGACATCCCAGCGTCACGCATGATCTGCGCATAACCAGCCATCGCCTCAGGGTTGGGCTCGCTGATGACTCTGCCATTGTGTCGCACACCGTGGCACCGAAAACCAATGAGCTTCAAGCGCATCAGCGGATCGATGTCGTGAAGCCACGCACCTGTGCGAGCAAGTGCATCAGGCGAATCATTCACGCCGGGCAGCAACAGCAAACGCACCTCGGCAAGCTTGCCCATCGATCGCAACAACGTGATGCTTGCCAGCACCTCTTCGTTTGAGTGACCGGTCATCGCCATATGCGTGACAGGGTCAAGTGCTTTGAGGTCGACCATCACCCCATCAACAACCGGTTCAAGATCGAGCCACACACTCTGCGGCGCTGCTCCATTCGAGTCGATAAATCGGGTGAGCCGGTTCACCTTGTGGTCCGACTTCATTGCGGCGAACAGTTCGGCCACAAAGACCGACTGCTGGGTGGCTTCGCCGCCAGAGAGCGTGATGCCCGAAAGAAACGGCGCGGGTCCACGAATCTGATCGAGCACCTGAGGCACGCTCATATGACGCGCCTTGGGAGTGGAGTCGTGTGGACACCAACTCACGCAACTATCGCTGCCGACACAGGCGGTGGGGTCCCACAACACATCGCCAGCAGAGGTGAGGCTCAGCGCCCCCGACTCGCAGACTCCAACACATTCGCCACAGTTGTTGCACACATTGATCGTGTACGGGTTATGGCACGCAATGCAGTCGAAATTGCACCCTTGGAAAAACACCACGCATCGGTTACCCGGACCATCGACCGAGGAGAACCGCACGATGTCGCAAACCAGCGCAGTGGCACTCATACCGGTGCTCCAAACAGCGCTGCGGATGCGGATGCGCGTTCGTGACTCACCATCCGCTTCGGCCGACGCCACGTGACATGCGACGCTGCCTCGGTAGCGGCGCCAAGCAGTGTGCTTGAATGCCGCACACCATCGGCAATGTGTTCAAGATCGCTCTTGCGCACGAGATAGCCCGTGATGCGAATGAAGTCGTTCGAGTCGAGGTTGAACGTGAAGTCGCGCATGCCCTCTCGGAACGCTCCGCGGATGATGTCGACCACCGATTCAGGATTTGCGCGGGCCGTACTCTCAAGATGAAATACATCGCTCACGCCCGACTCGAAGAGATAGTGGTGGGGAGCTACGGCCCTGATGTGCTCGTACACCTCGGGCTCTGAACCAACTGCGATGCGGGTGCCCGCCGTTACTCCGATGTCACTGTCGATGCCTGACTGCGAGTGCAAGAACGCTCGGCCAGCGTTGGCATCGCAATACGGCAGCGGGCGGTTGGCCACTAACGCCGCAACTTCGCCGGTGATGCGATACGACAGTTCGTTTGCGATCCGGTCGTTGCCATAGGTGCCACTGAGTCCTTGCATCAGCATCAACTGATCAACCGCTTCGGCCAGCCCGAAGACGCCGAACATCGCCGAAAACTTGTCGAGCGAAATCAGACCCTCATCGATCAGCCACAGGTGATCGTAGAAGTGCGCATCCTCAACGAGATACCGAACGCGAGCCTCAATGAGTTCGCTCGCCAACTCGACGTAACGCACCAAAGCGACGTCGAAAAACGCTTGCACATCGCCCGTATGGCTGCGCACGAGTTCGGCCAGGTTGAGCCGCACCAAGGTGTGCGCTCCGCCGCCAATTGGCAGCGAGTTGTAGCAACTCACGACGCCGTAACGATCACCTAAATCGCTGACCATCATTTCGTGATTCACAAAGTGTGGGTGCCCACTTTCGAACACCGTGCGCACTGCATCAAGCAGCAGGTCATCGGGAGTGCGCTTGCGATCAACCTTCAGCGTCACGTTGGGAACGACCTGCTTCAATTCGCGTTCGAGTTGCAAGACAGCTCGGGCCATCACCGAGTCATCGGGCCCAATGTTTACGTGCACAAACGCATCGGGCAGGATTCGATCGAGGGCCCGCCAAAACGGACGTAAGGCGCTCACAACGTCGCCAACTGTCATGCCCACCGTGAATGGCGCAAGCACGTTGTCGAGATCGCCGAGATACACCGGGTACCCAGTGATCGATGGCACCTGCGTGTACATCGCCATTAAGAACCAGAGCGCTTCATTGAGATCGGTAGGAGCCTCAAGTTCGAGATACTGCGAACCCTGCTCAAGAGCCAGCTGGTAGTCGGGCAACAGGTAGCGGGCGCGATACGGAGCATGGCCCTCGAACATGTCGCAGATGATGCGCTTGTTCAGTGCTGCGGCGCAGGCGTCGCTCACTGCAGGTGCATCGAGTGCTTCCTCAGTGAGGTTGGCCAGACGAGCCACGCGCTGGTGATACGTGAGGGTGTGATCACCAATCAGCGAACGTCCGACCGACCGCAATTCGTGCATTTCCATAACAACCCGCTCCTTGCGGCTCATCGCGCTTTCATACTTCCGCCTTATTCAGTGTGCTCTGAGGCCGTAGGAGCTGAAAGGGTCAAAGGTCCCGAGATGGTTGTCTCTAATGCCCCTTCGGTGAGCGGCGCTTGAGCGGCTCAGACCAGATGGTGGTGACGATGATCACCACGAACAGCACCACCCAACCCGATGCCGGGAAGGGCTCAGCTTGCAGCAACGTTGCGAGCGGATGCAGATACACACTGCCCACGGTGGCCAAGGCAATGACCCCGAAGGCACCCACCAACTGCACTGTGGGGCGAAGACCAACGCTCCAAAACGGGGCGTGGGGTGCGCGCTCAACCACCAGCAACAGCGCCTGGCTCGCCAACAACGCTGCGAAGCCGAACCCGCGTGCCTGCTCGGTGGACCAGCCTCGAGCGAGTGCCCCGAGGTACAGCCCCAGAATCCCGCCGGCAAGGGCGATACCCACGGCGTAGGGCCGCCACAGCGCAGCAAAGCCAAGTCCGCTGCTCGCCGGCCGAGGCGCTCGAGTCATCACATCGTCCTCGGCAGCATCGGCTTGGAAGACCAACGACACCACTGGATGGAGTAACAACTCAAGCAAGATCAAATGCACGGGGAGCAACAAGAGCGGTCGACCAAGCAACGGAACGATCAGTGCCGTGAGTAACAGCGGCGCATGGAACGCAATCAGGTAGCCAAAGGCATGCGCCAAGTTGTCGTAGATGCGCCGACCGTTGCGCACTGCGTGCACGATGGTGGCAAAGTTGTCGTCGAGCAACACGATGGTCGCCGCTTCACGCGCCACCTCCGTGCCGCGCTTACCCATCGCCACGCCGATGTCAGCGGCCCTCAACGCCGGAGCATCGTTGGTGCCGTCACCGGTCATCGCAACCACTTCACCCTGGGCGCGCAGCTCGACAACCAGACGATGTTTGTGTTCGGGTCGGGTTCGTGCAAACACGTTTGCAGTTGCTGCCAAGGCCGTGAACTCGGCGTCGGTGGCGGCGTCGATTTGGTCACCGGTGGCGATGAGATCACCGTCGATTCCGTCGTGAGGAAGTTGCAGACCCTCGGCCACGGCATGTGCTGTGGCCGGATGATCGCCCGTGATCATGATGACTCGAATACCAGCGGTCCGGCACTGCTCGAGCGCCTCGGCAACGCCTTCGCGAACGGGATCGCTGAACGCAATCAGGCCCGCATATGTCAGCCCCGATTCGTCACCCGAACGGTTACCGCTCGGCCCATCGCTGTTGCCCGCAGAGACCGCAATCACGCGCATTCCCTGATCAGCAAAGGTGTCGTGCGATTGCTGAGCGACGCGCAGCATTTCACGGGTCGCCGCACTGTCGGACGTCGCCGCAACGTGGCGCATGACCCCTTCGATCGATCCTTTCGCCACCACGTGATGCGTGCCGTCGGCTAGCCGCCACACGTGGGTGATGTATTTGTCAACTGGGTCAAATGGCCAGTCGGCCACAAGCGCAGCCCGGTGCACAGCCGAGATGGAGATTCCTGCATGCTCGGCGTAGTCCACTATCGCCCGATCGAGCGGGTCATATGGGTCGGGCTCACAGGCGAGCACTGCGTTCGTGAGAAACGTCGCGAGCTCATTGCCGTGCGGGGTCACCACAGCGCCGGTGACCACCGCTGCTACAGCGAGACGGCCTTGAGTGAGCGTTCCGGTCTTGTCGGTGCAGATCACCGTTGTAGAGCCAAGGGTCTCAACACCAGGTAGACGACGAACCAACGCATCGCCGCGAGCAAGCTCCCACGCACCGAGCGCGAGATAGAGCGCGTAGACCATTGAGAACTCTTCGGGTATCGCCGCGATCGCGAGGCTGACTCCAGCGATCACTGCTTGCCCAAAGCCGCGGCCTCGCAACAACTCGGCGGCCATCACTGCAGCACAAACCACCGCGGCCACAATCGCCAGCACCCGCACCAAGCGACCCAATGCACGCTGCAGCGGGGTGGCCGGCGAACGCACGCCAGCAACCAACGTGCCGATCTGGCCGTAGCGGGTACGGGCTCCGGTGGCAGTGACTCTGGCCAACGCCCGCCCGGCCAACACCGTGGTGCCGGCCCACGCGCGATCATCATGATCATCACCGTCAATCGACTTCACGGCCGGCAGCGACTCACCGGTCAAGGTGGATTCATCAACCAAGAACTGAGTGAGGTCAACGAGTTGCACATCGGCAGCGATGATGTCGCCTTCGTGCAGCAGCATCACATCACCCACCACAATCTCTTCGGTCAGAACCGATACAAGTTCGCCGTCGCGAATCACCGATGCCGTCGGGGCAATCAGCAGCCGCAACTTCTCAAGCGTTCGCTCGGACCTCGCCTCAAGTACCCAACCAACACCGGCGATAGGGATCAGCGCGACAAGCACCACGATGGCATCGGTGGCCTCACCGATGAACAAATAGGTGGGTGCCGCCACAAGCAGCAACGCCACCATCGGATCCGCGAATGGGCCAAACCATCGTTTCCACCAACTGCGACGGGCGGCGGCAACCAATCGATTGGGGCCATCGGCGATGAGTCGCTGCTGTGCCTCAGCCGTGCTGAGTGCGCCAACCCCAATCGGAATGTGAAATGCGACGTCGTTCATGTAATGAGCGAGCGCAACGATCTTCGTGTGCCCAACAAAAGAGTAACGATGGGCCTCACCAGCGACTAGGGCCGTTGGACCCTATTCACGGAACCAGTCGCGCAGGCGGCGCAGGCCTTCGTCGATGGTCACCGTTGGCACCCAGCCAAGATCGTCGCGGGCAGGCCGAGGATCGAACCAATGCGCCGTGCCCAGCTGCTCGGCGAGAAACCGAGTGAGCGGCGGTTCGGTGGTTGCCCGACGTACGTTCCAGAGTCGCTCGATAACACCGCCGGCTGCCATTGCCAACGGAAGCGGCACCGAACGCGGAGTGGCCTCGATACCGGCTGCTCGACAGATACCCATCACGAGCTCGCGAATCGGTCGGGGTTCGCCGTTCGCAATCACATACGCGCGGCCGTTGCAGGCCGCGCCAGGAACCGCCGCATCAAGAGCGGCTACCAGCGCGCTCGAGGCGCAATCGATATAGGTGGTGTCGATCAGCGCGGCACCGTTGCCAACAAGGGCCAAACGACCTGATCGGGCTCTGTCGACAATGCGACCAACGAGTTGCGTGTCGCCGGGACCCCACACGAGATGAGGGCGGATGGCTACCACGGCCAAGGCGTCGCTCGCCGCAGCGCGAGCAAGGTTCTCGCCCAACGCCTTTGACTCGGCGTACCACGCACCCGATCGGCCGATGAAGGGTGCGTCGGCTCCTGCGCCAACAATCGAGTGGCCCGAGTGCGCCACCGACGGCGTAGACACGTGCACCAAACGACTCACGTGCGCCGATGCTGCCGCCGCAACAACTGACGCCGTGCCATCGACGTTGATGCTGCGGAACTGCTCCCACGAACCAACAACTCCTACCTTCGCGGCGGCGTGAATGATGGCATCGCAACCACGCGCTGCGTCGGCCACCAAGGCTTCGTCGCGCACATCGCCGAGCACCTGATCTGTATCGACCGGGGCTTCGTGACGCTGCAGACACACAACCTCGTCACCGCGAGCCAGCAACGTTTCAACGGTTCGACGCGCAAGCAAACTGCTGGCACCGGTGACCAGAACTTTCACGAGCCGATCACCAGGGACACCGGGCGCGACGACCCGCCAGGATCTCGCTGGCCCATGCAGCTACGGCGGTGCGATCGATCTTGGTGTTGTGGCGAATGTCTACGGGCAAGATGTGCACGGTGATGACCGCAGCAACGGCATGGGGCACCGCTGCGCGAACCCGTTCGACCAGCACCTCGTCGGCGAGTCCGATGGGACGCTGCGCATCTTGCACAACAACCACAAGTTGCTGGCAGCCAGCGGGCCCAACGCCAACGGCCGCCACCTTGGCGATGCCATCGAGTGCCTCGACTGCAACCTCAACGGGCACAGGGGTAATCGGATTGCCATCGGCGTGAATGACATGAACGCTGCGGCCCTCGATCCACAACCGACCCTGCGCATCGATATGGCCAACATCGCCCGAGCGATGCCACACGCGACCATCGCTGGTTCGCGGACGGGCTTCGTGCTCAGTGCGCCACAGCTGGTTGTAGCCGTCAGACACCCACGGGGCGCGCACCACGACTTCGCCAGTAGTGCCCGCCGGGACCGGCTCGAGTGCCCGGTTAGCATCGAGTCCGAGCGGCGCGATCAACAAAGAAACTCCGGGCACCGGCTGGCCCACGCACACACCGTTGCCCGCACCAGCAACATCGATTGCGGTGAGATCAATGTCGGCCACAGGTAAGCATTCGGTCATGCCGTACGGGGTGTGCAACTCGGCGTTGGGACACAACGCAGCCGTGGCCCGCAGCGTTGCAATGGGCACCGGGGCACCGGCCGAAAGCACCAAGCGCAGCTTTGAGAAAACCGAGTGCCGACCATTTGCCGTGTTGTTTACGTTCAGAAGCGCAGCGGGCGAGGCGAAGACGATGGTCGCATCGACAGATGTGACGGCGGCGGCCAACGCTTCGGCAGTCAAGGTGCCCGGCGCGGCAACATCGACATTGGGGATCGTTGAGGTAATGCCGAACGCCGGGCCATACAACGCGAACGGCGCAAAGGCCGCGACCAAACGGTCGGTCTCGGTAATGCCGTACAACGTGGCCAACACGTCTCGTTGCGCAGCCATTTGGCCGTGGCGATAACGCACGCCTTTCGCTGGACCCGTGGCGCCCGAGGTGTACAAAATTGCGGCGGGGTCACCAGCCTTTGGAGCCGACGGCAACGGAGAGCCCAACGCCGCGAGTTTGCTCAGCGCGCTCACCGACAGCAGCTCGGCACCTGGGGCCCAACGCATGATGCGGGCAGCTGCCAACGCCTTCGGTGCGCCAATCACCAACGAGACATCGGCGGCTCGCACTGCAGCACCAAGGCCGCGCAGACCCAGACCTCGATCGGCGATCACGGTGACCGCGCCAGCGCGCCAACATCCGTATGCCGTAGACAACAGGTCGACACCGGGTTGCACCATCACGGCAACGCGATCTCCGGGCTTCACACCGCGCGCTGCCAAAGCGCCCGCGACGCCCATGACTCGATCATGAAACGCAGCGAACGATGTGGTCGTGCCGGTGACGCCATCGACAAATGCCGCCGATGTGTCGGTGCGCTTGGCCTCAATCGCGGCCCAAATAGGCGGTGCCTCTGCATGCTCGATGGGCTCGGCCTGCGCGGCGGGTGCCGTACGAATCACACGCTCGCTCAGCCACCCGTCGATCAACGAAGCCACGTCGGTTTCTTCGACCACCAGATGTCCCATGCCGGGGAAACGATGTTTGTCTGCGTGTGGCACCCGAGCAGCCAGATCGAGTGCAAAGTCATCGTTGAACACCGGATCACGCGCACCCCACGCCAACAGCGTGGGCACGGTGAGACTGCGCAGATCTTGCGCCACTCGATCGATTGCAGCAGCAGACGGATGCGCGTCATTAAACGGAACATCGCCAACGAATTCAGCAATCGCGTAGCGATCAGACCCCCGGCGATACGGCGCCCGATAGCCATCTCGAGCCGTGCGCCCAATGCGTTTGCCCGACAACATCAACGTGCCATCAACAAAGATGCGCGTGCGCCGACCGACGAAATCGGTGAGCGGCCCAGAGGCAGCCAGCCGAATGAGCGCCGGCGCCTTACGGCCCGCTGGCACCGCAACTCCGGTGTT
>JAPKZR010000031.1 GCA_026393695.1 Actinomycetota bacterium | reverse complement strand
TTGTTGCCAAGTGAGCCGCCCTTGATGACGAGCAACGGGTTTGCTTTGGCTGCGTCGCGCAACGCCTTGGCCGCTGCTGCGACGTCGCCGTTTACGAACGTGATGCCTGTTGGGCCAACGAGCAATGCGTCAAGGCCGTCGATACCTACCTCGTGGGCAGCGAATCGAGCCAGCGTGTTCTTGTACACCTTGTACTCGGCGCCTGATTGCCGAAGCGTGCGGCGCAATTGCGCCAACGCTGCGACGCTCATACCGCGGTATTCGGTGATGATTGCTGCGTCAGCTGCGCTGAGCTTCTCGCGAATCTCGGCCACAACCGCCACTTTTTCTTGTCTTGGGTTCTCCATGTACACCTCCTCTCAAATGTCGTGCGGGGCACTCGCTGTTGAGCGAACGCCACCCGGCGACGACACTGAGAGCAGGGTCGAGAACTGGGAGTGTTCACCTCGTCTGGCGGAAGATCCATTACCCGTTCGGCACCGAAGTGACGACCGGACCAGATGTCTTTGGCAAGCAACCGTTGGGTTTAGATTGTGCAGGCTACCGGCAGGTCCACGAAATGCTGTCTGACAGCGTGTGGCCTACTGGCTGCCGGTGATCAAGCGACTTCGGGACGAAGACGGTTGGTGTCGAGCTTGATGCCAGGTCCCATAGTGGACGAGATCGTGATCTTGCGCAGGTAACGACCCTTGGCCGATGCTGGCTTGGCGCGCTGCAGTTCGTCGAGCACGGCGCGGAAGTTGGCCTCGAGCGCATCTGGCTCGAAGCTGACCTTGCCGAGTGGCACGTGCACGTTGCCGTAGCGGTCTGTGCGGTATTCGACCTTGCCGCCCTTGAACTCGGCGACGGCGCGAGCGACATCGTTGGTGACGGTGCCGGTCTTAGGGTTTGGCATCAAGCCACGGGGGCCGAGCACTCGACCAAGACGACCAACCATTGGCATGAGGTCTGGGGTGGCGATAGCAACATCGAAGTTCATGTTGCCCTTTTCGATCTCGGCGGCCAGATCGTCGGAACCAACGAACTCAGCGCCAGCATCGCGGGCGGCCTGAGCAGCCTCACCGTTTGCGAACACCGCAACACGCACGTCTTTACCGGTACCGCTTGGCAACGCAACGGTGCCGCGAACCATCTGATCGGCCTTACGAGGGTCGACGCCGAGGCGGGCTGCGAACTCGACGGTTTCGTCGAACTTGGCAGATGCCAACGACTTTGCCAAGGCCAAGGCCTCGACGGGGGTGAACAGTTGATCGCGATCGAACTTCTTGGCCGCGTCAGTGAACTTCTTACCGGACATTGTGTGTCTCCCTCAGTGGTTGCACCGCCGGGCGAGGTTGTCCCGGTCGAGTGATGATTTGGATATTCGAATGACTACGCGCACCGGAGTGCAGCGCAAAACCTAACGGGTAACTGAAATTACGAGTTGACCTTGAGGCCCATCGACCGCGCTGTGCCACGAACCTGCTCTTTGGCGGCTTCGAGGTCGTATGCGTTGAGGTCGGGCATCTTGATCTTGGCGACTTCTTCGACATCGGCTTCGGTGACTGCGCCGACGACAAGCTTGCCTGGTGTGGTCGAACCCTTGGCGAGGCCGGCCTTTTGGCGCAGCAACACTGGGGTAGGAGGGGTCTTGAGGACGAACGTGAATGTTCGGTCTTCGAAGACGGTGATCTCGACCGGAATGATGGTTCCGACCTGCGACTCGGTGGCCGCGTTGTACTGCTTCACGAAGTCCATGATTGGTACGCCATGGGGTCCGAGCGCGGTACCGACTGGTGGGGCCGGAGTGGCCTTACCTGCCGGGATCTGGATCTTGATGATCGCTGTGACCTTTTTCTTTGCCATTGCAGTACTTCTTTCGGGATTCGATGAAACGAGGCCGACTCACAGGTGAGGCGGAACGAGCGGAAATTGTGGGTTAAAGCTTGGCGACCTGGCTGAAGTCCATCTCGACCGAGGTTTCACGACCGAAGATGTTGACAAGGACCTTGAGCTTCATGTGATCGGCATTGATTTCGGCGATCTGGCCGTTGAAGTCGGCAAATGGGCCTTCCTTCACGCGAACGCTTTCGCCAACTTCGAAATCGAGCTTCGGCTTCTTGCGGTTGACCTGCTCTTGGCCGTCGCCCTTGGCCGACAAGAACGTGAGCACTTCGCGGCGCGACAGCGGCGTGGGCTTTTGGCCCTGACGGCTCTGGCCAACGAAACCGGTGACGCCTGGCGTGTTGCGAACGCAGTACCAGGACTCATCGTCCATGTAGCAACGAACCAACAAGTAGCCCGGGAAGACCTTCTTTTGCACGGTCTGCTTGCGACCGTTTTTGAACTCGACGACCTCTTCCATGGGGATGACGATCTCGAAGATCTTGTCTTCCATGTTCATGCTCTGAATACGAGCATTGAGGTTGGCGGTGACCTTCTTTTCGTAGCCCGACTGCGAATGAACCACGTACCACGAACCTGGCTTGGTCCATGGATCGTCTTCGGGTTCGTCGGCCACTTCGGCTTCGGTAACGGCTTCAGCCTCGGGGGCTGCGGTGAGATCGAACGATGCGTCGATCACTGACTCTTCGATGGCGGGGTCATCACCGGCATCTGAATCGAGGGTTACTTGTTCTGAGAGCATGTCGTTGTTCATCACTTGGTCGAATACAGCCAGTTAGACATGACACCGAACAACGAATCGAGACCACCGATGTAGGCGGTGTACAACACGACCGTGACCAGCACGATGATCGCCATGCGACGGACCTCGGGAAGCTTGGGCCATGCGACCTTGCGCATCTCGTCGCCGACTTCGTTGATGTAGGTCACAGGACCGACGCGCGGTTCACCGGAACGCTGCGGCGCCTGGCGCGCAACACGAGTGGGCTGTCCCTTCTCGTCGAGGGCGCCCATCTTGCGAAGCTGACGCTTCTGTTCTCGGTTGAGGTCTTCAGTTGACATTCAGTTAACTTTCCAGGCTCGCGCGCGGGATAAATGAGCAGGGCAGGAGGGATTCGAACCCCCGACACTCGGTTTTGGAGACCGATGCTCTGCCAGCTGAGCTACTGCCCTCTGCATGCAGAGGAAGAGTGAAGGCTACCAAGCCACTGCTGCGGGTGACGTGTGTTAGCGCGTTTCCTTGTGCGAGGTGTGCTTGCGGTCGTGCGCGCAGTACTTCTTCATTTCGAGGCGCTCACGGTCGTTGACCTTGGACTTCATTGTGATGTAGTTCCGTCGCTTGCACTCGGTGCATTCGAGGGTGATCTTCACCCGCTTGTCATTCTTTGCCATGATTTTCTCTCTTGAGATGTTCTCTCGTAGAAGCGGCGTGGTCGTGAGGCTGCCAATGCAGCCCCACGATCACCACCAACGGGCTTACTTCAGGATCTTGACGACGCGGCCGGCGCCAACAGTACGACCACCCTCACGGATAGCGAAACGCAAGCCCTCATCCATCGCGATCGGCTTACCCAACTCAACCGTCATCGACACATTGTCACCAGGCATCACCATCTCAG
>JAPKZR010000071.1 GCA_026393695.1 Actinomycetota bacterium | reverse complement strand
TCGCAGTTCGGTGGGCGACGCTCGATGAGCGCCCGCTCGTCGATGAGGGTCATGCTGCGGGTGTGATCGCCGGCGGTCTCGATGACCACATGGCGCTGCACGACCGTGAAGAGCTCTGGGTGGGTGAGCGCCATCACCGCAAGCGGATCATGCACGGCTGCGCCGCCCATGTCGTCGTGGCGGGTCATGTAGGTGGCGCTGAAGAAGTGCAAGAGGTCGGCGAGCAGTTCGGCAAGTCGACCGGGAAGCGCGCTGACCTTGGCGATGCGATCGGGGGTTGCCTGAAACTGGTGCGTCACGTCGAGCCCGGCCATCTTCAGCGGGCCGCCGTATTCGTAGACCATCGCGGCGGCTTCAGGGTCGGCCCAGATGTTGAACTCGGCTGCGGCTGAGCGGTTGCCGAACGAACCGCCGCCCATCAGCGAGATACCAGCGATGCGATGTTTGAGGTCGCTCGCAAGGCGTAGAGCGAGCGCGATATTGGTGAGCGGACCCACCGGCACAAGCCAGATGCCCTCGGTGCTGCGGCACGTCTCGATGATGAACTCAACTGCATTGTCGCCGTCGACCCCGCGCGTGGGCTCGGGAAGGTCGGCGCCATCGAGGCCGCTTTCGCCGTGCACGTAACCGGCGTGTCGTGGTGGGGCAACCAGCGGTCGATCGGCGCCGCTGTGCACGGGCGTGTCGAGGCTGAGTAAGTCGGTCATGATCAACGCGTTGCGCGTGGTCATCGTGAGCGGCGCGTTGCCTGCGACGGTGGTGATGCCAACCAAGTTGGTATGAAGAGCGGCAACGACGATTGCAATTGCGTCGTCGTGGCCGGGATCGCAGTCGAGAATGATCGATGGCTTTGATGCGTTGAGGGGCGACGTGTTGGTTGACGACATGGCGTAGAGCATGCCACCGGTAGCTAGTCGGCGTTGATCTTTCCGTCGGCGTCTCGAGTGACGCTGCGGTTCACCCATTCACCAACGCACATCGCTGCGGCGAGATCGGCGTCGGACGACGTGGCCCACGCACGGCGACCATCGGCCAACAGGCACGACACGTTGGCGGTTTCTGGGACGCCATCTCGGTTGTGCATGACGGTGTAGGCCTCGATAGTGACCTTGCCTGCTGCGTCGGCGCCGTCGGCGAGTTCGCGGCGGGGGAGCGCATCGATCTCGGCCTGCGGATCGGCGTGACGAAATGGGTTCGCAGATGGCTGAGTGCTGTACACGCCAAACGAATGCTTTGTTGCGTAGCCGCCGTTGCCCCATACGAGCCCGTTGGTGCCTGCGCCATTTCGGAGATCGTTCATCGTGGTGGCGATGGCATGCATCACGTAGTTGTTCCAGGGCCCGCCAGCGAATGGCAAACCGCCGGTACGCGTGAGCTGGCGGTCAAGTGAGAGCCCCAACGATTGGGCGCCCAACTGAACGGCCGACGGGAAGCAGCTGTAGAGGTCGACAATGTCGATGTCGTCGATAGTCATGCCAGCGAGCTCGAGCGCCAGGCGTCCGCCGAGTTCGATGGCCGGAGTCTTGGAGAAGCTGTAGCGGTTCGACATGAAGCTGTGCTCGTGGCAATCGGCGCCCGAATGGATGAACACCCAACTGTCGCGCGGTACGCCCAGCGCTTGTGCCTTTTCGGCGCTGCACATGATGAGCGCGGCGCCCATGTCGACATCGTTGTTCGAGTTCATGTACTTCGTGTACGGGAAGCCAATCATCCGGTTCGAGGCACTTGGCGTACGGATTTCTTCTGCTGTGTGCGCTTGCTGGCTCCAGGCGTTTGGATTCGTTGCAGCGACTTCGCTGAAACGAGCCCAGAGTTCGCTGGTGATCAGCTCTTGTTCTTCGACCGTGCGGCCAGCGGCAGCGCGAATGGCTGTCTCAAACATTGGGTACACCTGCACGGGCATGAAGATGCCGTGGGCGCGTTCGGTGGGATGACTCATGTCGAGGTCTTTGCCCATCACCGTTGGAACCTGAGTGTCAGGCGCCTTTGGCCAATCGAAATCAATGCCGTCGCGGCGGGCCCGCATGCGGCTTCGTGACGCCTCGGCGCCGGAGAGGATTGCGATGTCGAGTTCACCGTTTTGAATCTGCGTTGCGGTGGAGTTCACCAGCGTTTGCGGGCTGTTGCCGCCGTTGGTTGTGAGCACAGTTTCGCGCGGGGTCAGGCCGAGTTGCTGGGCCAGCACATAGGCCGGGTCGCCGTAGCGCCATGTGAGCAAACTGATCACGCGAATCGAATCGGGATTCGGCGTTGACGCCAAGCCTGCGTCGGCAGTGGCGCGCTCTACCGCAGCGGCCATGAGCTCTACCGGATGCATTGCATCGGCGAGCTGCGCGGCATGGTGGGCATATTGTCCGCCGCCGATGAGTACGGGGGTTCGTGGGTCGAGAGGCATAGGCGCTGAGGCTACGTGCAACTCTGCGTTAGGGGCGAGTGCAGCCCGTCGCTCTACACTCGACACGTGTCACGCATCGCCATTGGGTCTGATCATGCCGGCTTCGAACTGAAGGAGCACCTCGTGAAGGTGCTCGAGGCTGGCGGCCATGTGGTCGACAACCAAGGCACCCACAGTGCCGAGAGTTGCGACTATCCGCCCATTTGCGCTGGCGTGGGCCGCACGGTTCGCGATGGCGACGCCGATTTCGGCATCGTGCTTGGCGGCAGCGGCCAAGGCGAGCAACTTGCGGCGAACAAGGTTCGTGGCGTGCGCGCAGCGCTCTGCAACGACCTCTACACCGCCCGCATGGCCCGCGAGCACAACAACGCCAACGTGCTCAGCATGGGAGCGCGAGTCGTTGGTGTCGGCCTTGCCGAAGAGATCGTGGCGTTGTTCTTGAAGACCCCGTTCGAAGGCGGCCGTCACGAGCGCCGCGTCGAGCAGATCACCGAAATCGAAACCCAAGAATTCTTTCGCTGACGTTTTGGCACTCGCCGATTCGTCGCCACACACAGGAGACACACCACATGCCTTGGCCATCTGAGATTGCCCCAGACACAGCGGTATTCGACCTCATCGACCGAGAGGTCACGCGTCAGTCCACCGGACTGCAGCTCATTGCCAGCGAGAACTTCACGTCGCCGGCGGTCATGCGGGCAACGGGTTCGGTGCTCACCAACAAGTACTCCGAGGGTTACCCAGGCAAGCGCTACTACGGCGGCAACGCGATCGTCGACGACATCGAGGCGCTCGCAATTTCACGCGTCAAAGAGTTGTTCGGCGCCGAGCATGCCAACGTGCAGCCGCACAGCGGTGCCAGCGCCAACATGGCGGTCTATCTCGGACTGCTCGAGCCCGGCGACACCGTGATGGGCCTCAGCCTTGATCACGGCGGCCATCTCACCCACGGCTCGCCCGTGAATGCCAGCGGCATCTTCTACAACTTTGTGTCGTACAAGGTTGACCCCAGCGACGAGCGCATCGACTACGACAAGATGCGCGACCTTGCGCTCGAGCATCGCCCCAAGATGATCGTTGCTGGCACCACCAGCTACCCGCGCCGTCTCGACCCCGAGGTCTTCAAGAGCGTTGCCGACGAAGTGGGCGCGTTGCTCATGTTCGATGTGGCCCACCTGGCCGGCCTCATCGCGGGCGGAGCTCACCCCAACCCTGTGCCGTATGCAGACATCGTCACGTTCACTACGCACAAGACCTTGCGCGGACCTCGCGGTGGTTGCATCCTGTCGAAGGCCGAGCACGCCGCCAAGATCGACAAGGCGGTGTTCCCAGGCAGCCAAGGTGGCCCGCTCGAGCACGCCATAGCTGGCAAGGCTGTGGCCTTCCGCGAGGCAATGCACCCAAGCTTCAGCGCCTACGCGCATCAGATTGTTGCAAATGCATCTTCTTTGGCTGCGGCCTTGGCGCACCAAGGTTTCCGCCTTGTCAGTGGAGGCACCGACAACCATTTGATGGTGGTCGATCTGCGCCCATTCGATGCCGAACTTACTGGCAAGCAAGCGCAGAGTGTGCTCGACGAAGCGGGCATCACGCTCAACAAGAACAACGTTCCCAATGACACGCGCAGCCCGTTCGTTACCAGCGGCGTACGCATCGGTACGCCCAGCGTCACCACGCAGGGTATGAAAGAGCCAGAGATGGTTCAGATCGCAGCGTTAATTGCCGAGGCATTGCGTGGCCGCGACGACACCGCTGTTCTCGCCGACGTTCGCCAACGGGTCGCGGCGTTGTGCGCTCGCTTCCCTGTCTATTCCTGAGGCTCTCGTTGGTGGGGTCGGCGAACTAATGTCGTCCCGATGCCAGATACAGCCGCGTACCTCATAGTTGGTGGTTGCGCGGCTGGCACCACGTTTGTCCTCACGCCGGTTGTCATCAAGGTTGCCAATCGACTCGGATGGGTCGTGGCTCCCGACGAACGTCGCGTGCACAAAGTTGCAACGCCCGATGTGGGCGGCATCGCAATGTTCATCGGCTTTGTGGTGGCGCTTGCGCTGAGCCGACTGATGGACTCGTTCGATTCGTTGTACTCGCGAAACTCGGAGCCCCGCGGCGTTCTCATTGCGGCAGCGATCATTTTTGGCCTTGGCTTGCTCGACGACGTTCGCGATATCTCTGCGCCCGCAAAGGTCTTGGGCACCGTTCTCGCTGGCAGTGCATTGGTCTATTACGGCGTCACCATGTTCTATTTCCGCGTGCCGCGCGTCGATGTGTTCTTTCTCCCCGACGAGTGGGTTCCGTTCGTCACCATCGTGTGGCTGCTCGGAATGACGCAGGCCATCAACCTCATCGATGGCCTCGACGGACTCGCAGCAGGCATCGTCGCCATCGCCTCAGGCTCGTTCTTTTTGTACAGCACCGAACTGCAGAACAAGGGCCTGCTCGCCAACGACAGCATCGGTCCGTTGGTGTGCATCATCGCCGTGGGTATCTGCCTTGGCTTCATGCCGCACAACTTCAACCCCGCCAAGATCTTCATGGGCGATGGAGGGGCGCTGCTGCTCGGCTTGCTGATGGCCTCTGCCACCAGCGTTGTCGGAGGCCGTGCCGACCCAGTCACCCAGCAGCAGTTCGGTCAGTCGTACTTCTTTTTTGCCCCGTTGTTCATCCCGCTGTTCATCCTTGGTGTGCCCATCCTCGACACACTGTTCGCGATCATTCGGCGCACCAGTAGGGGGCAAGGGCTTGCTACGGCCGACAAGGGTCACCTGCACCACCGCCTGATGAACTTGGGTCACGGTCAGCGTCGTAGCGTGTTGATTTTGTGGCTCTGGACAGCGTTGCTGTCAGCGTTTGTGCTCTACCCGGTCTTCACCACCGGAGGCGGCACGCTTGCGACATTGGGCGTGATGGCGTTGGGCTTGGGCCTCTACACGGTGTTGCATCCCGAGGTCCGCCGCAATCGGGCATTGCGCGCCGAGAACCACGACTCCGAATTGGAGAATTCGGAAACCGGACGCTAGATTGTTCCCGCATTCACAAGCGCTTCGACACCGCCGTCGAAGCCGTGTGAGCACACCCCACGACATGGACCTCCGCCCCCGCAAACGCGTGAACACCAACGACGGCCTCGGTCGTGGCATGGAATTTGCCATTCTCGTGATGATGTTCTTGGGCCTCGGATATGCGCTCGACACATGGATCGGCACCAAGCCCGTTTTCATGATCGTGTTCGTCGTGCTTGGAATCGTTGGCCAGTTTGCGAGCTTGTGGTACGGCTACGACGCTCGTATGAAAGAGCTTGAGGCGCAGCGACGCGACCTCAGCCGCGATGGCAAGGCGGCGGTTCGGTGATGACCGATACATCGTCCCCAATGACCACTCGCTTCGAGGGCGCAGCCCCCGAGGTCGAAGTGTCTCGCGACATGATCCGTCGCGGCCTCATCGTTGGGCCAGTGCTCATCGCCTTGTGCGGCATCATCTGGTCGATGTCCGGCGTTGCATCGTCGGCCTACGCGCTCGCTTTGGTGCTCATCAACTTCGGCATCGCCGCAGGTCTGATCGCTGTTACCGCTCGAATTTCACTCGGACTGATGATGGGTGCCATTCTGTTCGGGTACCTGATCCGTCTCGCAATGCTTTTCTTGGCCGTTTATCTGGTTAAAGATGCTGGCTGGATTTCGCGTCCAGCCCTCGGATTGACAATTATCGTGTCGCACCTCGGTCTCCTCGCATGGGAACTGAAGTACGTCGCTGCCTCGCTGGCTTACCCCGGCCTTAAACCATCTCGCTCGCACTGAGAGGAACCGATCAAAAGTGTTCGGTCTTGAATTTCCACCAATCAACGAAATCCTGCGCTGGCACGACCTCTTTTCGTCGTTCAACAAGATCTCGCTCATTGCCGTTGCCGCAGCGGTGATTGGCAGCATCGTGTTTTTGCTTGCCGGCAGCAAGGACGCCACTGTGGCGCCTACCGGCATTCGCAACTTGGCCGAGACGTCGGTTGAGTTCATCGAAGACAGCGTCATCATGCAGACGATGGGCAAAGAGGGGCTCGCTTGGACCCCGTTCTTGTTGAGCCTGTTCGTGTTCATCTTCTTGTGCAATCTCACCGGCATCGTGCCGTTCTTGCAGATGCCCGCCACGGCGCGTATCGCCATCCCACTGTTCTTGTCGCTCTTGGTCTGGCTGATCTTCATCGGCACCGGCCTCAAGCACCAGAAGCTGAGCTACTTCACCCACCTGCTCTGGCCCCCTGGCGTGCCAGCGGCATTGAAGCCACTCGTGGGCCTCATCGAATTCTTCTCCACGATCATCGTTCGCCCACTGTCGCTCACGGTGCGACTCTTCGCGAACATGCTTGCTGGTCACATCCTGCTGGTCACGTTTGCATTGCTCAGCGAGGCAATGTTCCAGGCCAAAACCCACGTGCCGATTCTTACCATCGGCGGCATCTTGCCGTTCTTCATGCTGGTGTTCCTCACCGCATTCGAAGTGCTCGTGGTCTTCTTGCAGGCGTACATCTTCACCATCTTGACCGCTGTTTATATCGCTAGCTCGACACACGCCGAGCACTAACCCATCTCCCACAGAGAAACCAACACAGGAGAATCCATCCCATGGAAGCAATTTCACACATCGCTGCAGCAGCCCTCACCGGCGACGAGCAGAAGAAGGCCAACGCAGCGATCGGTGCCGGTTTTGCCTACGGCATCGCCGCCATCGGACCTGGCATCGGCATTGGCTACATCGTCGGCAAGTCCGTCGAAGCCATGGCTCGCCACCATGTTCCTCGGCATCGCGTTTACTGAAGCACTGGCCCTCATCGGCTTCGTGGTCTTCATCCTCATCGGCCTCTAAATCCATCCGTCCACCCACTCCCACAAGGAGCTGACGTGCTGACAGCCGTCGTCACCCAGTCGGGTTCGGCAATCACGGTGCATCTTGCATCCGTGCCGCCGAACTCAACTGCAGAACAGACAATTAGTTCAGAGCCAGTCGCTTTGGCGACCGTTACCTCCGATTCCGCTACCTCAGAGAGTGTTGCGTTTGATCCGCAGATCGCTGAATCAGGCGTGGTCACTGCGAGCGAAACGGAAACCGAAGCAACGGTCGAAGTGAACCCAGGTCCGAGCCCCATCGCGCCCGAGCTCAAAGAAGTCGCTTGGGGCGGCGGATCCTTCGTGGTCTTCGCCGTGCTCATGCGCTTCGTGCTGTACCCACGTCTCAAGAAGGGTATGGACGCTCGCTATGCAAGCATCCGCGCTTCTCACGATGGCGCCGACGCAACACGCGCCGAGGCCAAGGCCGAAGTCGCTGGTTACGAAGCACAGCTCGCTGGTGTTAAGGCCGAGGCTGCAGCTCACATCGACGCCGCCCGTCAGACGCTCGAAACCGAACGTGCCGCCAAGCTGGCCGCAGTTGGTGCCGAGATCGCCGAGCAGCGTGCAGCGGCTTCTGCCGCCAACGATGCAGCGCGTCAAGCGGTTCAGTCGCAGATCGAGTCAGCTGTTGGCGATGTCAGCGGTCGGGCCATTGAGCTTGCCGTTGGCAAGACGCCTGATGCTGCAGTGGTCAGCCGAGTGGTTCTCGAAGTCATGAGCGCAGGGGTCGCACGATGAACGCATTGATTCGCATCGCCAGTCTCGTTGCCCATGCTGGCGAGCCACCTCGCCAAGACAGCGAAGGCATCACCACCCGGTCGTGGATTCTGCCCGAAAAGGCCGAGATGATCTACGGCATTCTTGCGGCGCTGATCATCTTTGGTCTGCTCTTCAAGTTCGCCGGTCCCGGCATCAAAAAGGCCATGGCTGCTCGCACCGCGCGCATCCAAAAAGAACTCGACGATGCAGCATCCGACAAGGCATCTGCAGCCACCGAGGCCGCTGGCATTCGCCAGGCCAAGGGAGACATTGGCGCCGAGCGCCAGCGTCTACTCGCCGATGCTGCCGTGCAGGCCGACGCAATGTTGGCCGATGGCCGCACCCGTCTCGAGGCCGAAGTTGTCGAACTCAAGGCTCGCGCCGTCGCCGACATCGACACCGCACGGGGTCGAAGTGCCGACGAATTGCGCGGCGAGATCGCCCGCTTGTCGGCAACAGCCGCCGAACGAGCAGTCACCGAGTCGATCAACGATGCAACGCATCAGGACTTGATCGAAGCATTCATCCAGAAAGTGGGTGCCTCCGCATGAGCGACGCACGTATTGAGGGCTACGCCCGGGCGCTGTTCGAAATCGCCCGCGCCGAGGGCTCGCTCGACGAGGTCGAAGACGAGTTGTTCCGTTTTGCCCGCAGCTACGAAAGTAGCGAGGCATTGCGCAGCGCTCTCACCGACGAGATGATTCCTGCCGCCAAGCGTCAGGCCATCATTGAAGATCTCATCGGCGGCAAGGCCACCGCAACGACCACTCAGTTGGTCAGCATGGTGGTGGGTTCCGGCCGCGGTCGTGACCTTCCAGCAATCATCGATCAGCTCGTTCTTCGCGCCAGCAGCGCCAAGAACCTCGAGGTGGCCGAAGTGCGCAGCGCCGTGGCGCTCAGCGCCGATCAGCAGACCCGACTCGCAGCCGCGTTGGCCAACGCCACCGGCAAGCAAGTGAACCTAAAAGTAGTCGTCGATCCTTCCGTACTCGGAGGAATCGTCGCCACTGTGGGCGACACCGTCATTGACGGCAGCGTCCGTACCCGCCTCGACCAGTTGAAGGCCCGGCTCTAAGAGCCGGACACCATAGGAAACGGAAACGACATGGCAGAGCTCACGTTGAGCGCCGGCGACATCGCCGCAGCACTGAAGAAGAACCTCGAGGGCTTTGAGCCTTCACTTGAGGCCCGCACCGTTGGTCGCGTCGCCGAAGTTGGCGACGGTATTGCCCGCGTCACTGGCTTGCCCGACTGCGGCGTGAACGAACTCCTCGAGTTCGCCGATGGTTCGGTGGGCCTTGCCCTCAACCTCGACGAGCACTCGATCGGCGCCGTTGTTCTCGGCAACGCCGACGCAATCGAAGAGGGTCAGCCTGTGAAGGCAACCGGGCGCATCTTGTCGGTGCCGGTAGGCGACGCAATGCTTGGCCGCGTGGTCAACGCATTGGGTGTGCCCATCGACGGCAAGGGCGACATCGTCGGCAGCATTCAGCGCCGAGTCGAGATCCAGGCGCCTGGGATCATGGGTCGCAAGCCCGTGCACGAGCCACTGCAGACCGGTATCAAGTCGATCGACGCGATGACCCCAATCGGCCGTGGCCAGCGTCAGCTCATCATTGGTGACCGCAAGACCGGCAAGACCACTGTTGCCATCGACGCCATCATCAACCAGCGTGGCCTTGGCGTGAAGTGCATCTACGTCGCCATCGGCCAGAAGGGCTCCACCATTGCCCAGACCGTCGAGACGCTTCGTCAGTACGGCGCCATGGAATACACCGTTGTCGTGGCAGCACCTGCCAGCGAGCCAGCCCCCTTCAAGTACCTCGCCCCCTACGGCGGTTGCGCGATGGGTCAGCACTGGATGGAAAACGGTGAGCACGCGCTCATCGTGTACGACGACCTCTCCAAGCAGGCCGAGGCATACCGCCAGGTGTCGCTCTTGCTGCGCCGCCCACCAGGCCGCGAGGCCTACCCCGGCGACGTGTTCTACCTCCACAGCCGCTTGCTCGAGCGTGCCGCCAAGTTGAGCGACGAGCGCGGCGCAGGTTCGCTCACCGCCTTGCCGGTCATCGAGACCAAAGCAGGCGACGTGTCGGCCTACATTCCAACCAACGTGATTTCGATCACCGATGGTCAGGTCTACTTGCAGGACAACCTGTTCAAGTCGGGTGTGCGTCCAGCCGTCGACGTGGGTATCTCGGTCAGCCGAGTGGGTGGCGCTGCGCAGATCAAGTCGATGAAAACCGTCAGCGGCACACTCAAGCTCGACCTTGCTCAGTTCCGTGAGCTCGAAGCCTTTGCAACGTTTGGTTCAGAGCTCGACGCGATCTCCAAGGCCCAGCTCGAGCGCGGCTACCGGCTCGTTGAGTTGCTCAAGCAGCCGCCCAACAGCCCGATGCCAGCGGAAGAGCAACTGGTCGTGGTGTTCGCCGGTACCAAGGGTTACCTCGACAACCTGCCAGTCTCCGACGTGCGTCGCTTTGAGGCGGGCTTGCTCGACTTCATGCGTACCCGCAACGCCGGTGTGCTCGCCGGAATGCGCGCCAACCCCAAGGCCGATGTTCCAGCCGAGCTTGGCGATCTGGTTGCTGCCTTCAAGGCCCAGTTCCTCGCCGCCGATGCCGACGCCGCCGCTGCTCGCGCAGCCGACCCCACAGCCACCGATGCCGGTGAAGTGGGCGACGCGCACAGCGACAAGACCCTGGCAACGGAGTGATCTAGATGGCCGGAGGTCAGGAGCGCATTCTTCGCGGACGCATTCGTAGCGTCCAGGCAACGAAGAAAATTACGCGCGCCATGGAACTCATCGCAGCATCGCGCATTGTGAAAGCACAATCGCGCGTGCAGGCAGCGGTTCCATATAGCGATCAGATCACCGAGGTTGTCAAAGACCTCGCTGCAGCAGGTGCTGGCCGTGGTGCTCCGTTGCTCGTTGGCCGTGGCGAGGTCAAGAAGACCTGTTACGTGATCATCAGCGCCGATCGCGGGTTGTGCGGCGGTTACAACACCGGTGTGCAGCGTGCGGCCGAGGGCGAAATCAAAGTCGATGTACTCGGTGGTCTTGGTTACGAGATCGTCACCGTGGGTCGCAAGGCCGACAACTACTTCCGCTTCCGTGGTTACAACCGCAACGCCAACTTCGGTGGCTTCAGCGAGAACCCCACCTACGACCATGCCCGCGAGATTGGCAAGCATGTTGTGGGTTTGTTCGAGAGCGGCGAAGTCGACAAGGTGCTGCTGGTGTATACCCGCTTCATCTCGGCGGGTAGCCAAGAGGTCGTGTTGCGACCATTGGTGCCACTCGAAACCCAAACAGTCGAAGGCGGCGACGCCAAGCCTGCAGGCGGCGGCGGCGACTACGAGTTCGAGCCAGATCCCGAGACCATTCTCGAGACACTGCTTCCTCGCTACGTCGAGGCCCGTATCTACGCAGCGTTGCTCAACGCAGCAGCCAGCGAGCATGCGTTCCGTCAGCGGGCAATGAAGAGCGCCACCGACAACGCCGAGGAACTCATCAAGAGCCTCGCTCGAATCATGAACCGTGCCCGCCAGGACTCGATCACCACCGAGATCATGGAAATTGTCAGCGGCGCCGAGGCACTCGGCACTGGCAAGGCCACCAATGTCCGCTACGTCGAACTCGACGACAGCGAAATTACCCAATCAGCGAACGCACTTGTGTCCTCCGCAGGCACAAACAACGCGAACGACCTCTGAGCAGACGAGCCAAGAAAGCACAAGGAACCAACAGCCATGACCATGACTGAAACAGATCGCAAAGACGGTCGCGTTGTCGGCATTGCCGGCCCGGTGATCGACGTTGAGTTCCCTCGAGGCTCGCTGCCCGAGTTGAACCATGCCGTCGAGTTCACCGTCAACGTCGACGGCAAGCCCGTTACCGTGCTCGCCGAAGTTGCTCAGCAACTTGGCAACGGTCGCGTTCGCGCCGTTTGCCTCAAGCCAACCGACGGTCTTACCCGTGGCACACCAGTGCGCAACACCGGCCGTGGCATCAACGTGCCCGTCGGTAACCGCACCCTGGGCCACGTCTGGAACGTGTGGGGCGAGGTGCTCGACGGCGACAATGCAGATTTCGCCGATGTCGAGCGCTGGGACATCCACCGTCCAGCCCCAGACTTCGATGCACTCGAGCCATCGAAGCGCTTGTTCGAAACAGGCATCAAGGTCATCGACCTGCTCACCCCATACGTGGCCGGTGGAAAGATCGGTCTCTTCGGTGGAGCCGGCGTCGGCAAAACCGTTCTCATTACCGAGATGATCCGTCGCGTGGCTCAGAACCACGGCGGTGTGTCGGTGTTCGCCGGTGTCGGCGAGCGCACCCGTGAGGGCACCGACTTGATGCTCGAAATGGAAGAGTCGGGCGTGTTCGAAAAGGCCGCTCTCGTATTCGGCCAGATGGACGAGCCACCTGGAGTCCGGCTTCGCGTCGCGCTCTCAGCCCTCACCATGGCCGAGTACTTCCGCGACGTTCAGAACCAAGACGTGTTGTTGTTCGTCGATAACATCTTCCGCTTCGTGCAGGCCGGATCCGAAGTGTCCACCTTGCTTGGCCGTATGCCATCGGCCGTGGGCTACCAGCCCACGCTCGCCGACGAAATGGGCCAACTGCAGGAGCGCATCACCTCGACCCGTGGTCGTTCGATTACGTCGCTGCAGGCCGTGTACGTGCCCGCCGACGACTACACCGACCCGGCTCCGTTCACCACGTTCACCTTCCTCGATGCAACCACCGAGCTCAGCCGTCAGATCGCCTCGTTGGGTATTTACCCAGCCGTCGACCCGTTGGCATCGACCTCGACCATCTTGTCTCCCGAGGTCGTGGGCGAGCGCCACTACCGTGTTGCTCGTCGCGTGCAGGAAATCCTCCAGCGCTACAAGGAACTCCAGGACATCATCGCCATTCTTGGTCTCGACGAACTGTCCGAAGAAGACCGCCTCACCGTGTCACGTGCACGTAAGGTGCAGCGCTTCTTGAGCCAGCCGTTCTACGTGGCCGAGGTCTTCACGGGCGTCAGTGGCGAGACCGTGCCAGTCAACGAAACCGTCGAGAGCTTCGAAGCAATCGTCAACGGCGAACTCGACTCGGTTCCTGAGCAGGCGTTCTTGAACGTCGGCGGCGTTGAGCAAGTGCTTGCTAAGGCCAAGGCCTTGCAGGAAGGCGCAGCCTGATCATGAGTACCGCATCGATGACCGTCAGCGTGGTCTCACCCGAGAAGATCCTCTTCACGGGTGAGTCAACGCAGGTCATCACGCGCACGCTCGCAAGTGGCGAGATCGCCTTCTTGCCGGGTCATGCCCCATTCCTAGGTGCACTCACCGAGTGCCACACGCGCATCTACATGGCCGATGGAAGCATCGTCGATGTTGCTGTGCACGGTGGCTTCGTCGAGGTCAGCAACAACAAGGTCAACATCTTGTCCGACGTTGCCGAACTCGCCGAGCAGATCGATCGGCCACGCGCCGTTCGCGCCAAAGAGGCAGCCGAAGAGCATCTCAAGCGAGAGCACGACGCCGAAGTTGCGGCATCGTTGTCACGTGCACATGCACGCCTCAACGCAACGGGCGGCGTCAGCGGCACTTCTGCCGGAGCCCACTAGCTCAGTCCCGTTTCGAACCCTCTAGGGTTACGCAATGGAGACATACCCGTTCACATCAGCACTGGTCACTGGCGCGTCGAGCGGCATTGGCGAGGCAATGGCACATCTGCTCGGGCAGGCCGGCATCCCTACGGTGGTCGTGGCGCGCCGCACCGACCGTTTGGAAGAACTCGCCAAGCGGTACCCATCGTTCGAGGTGCTCAGCGCCGACCTCAACTCTGCCGAAGGGTTGGCGGCCGTTGAACAGCGCATCCTCAGCGTGACATCGCCCATTGATCTTGTGGTCAACAACGCAGGCTTTGGAACCTCGGGTCTCTTCCACGAGATCGAGCCCGATCGCTTGCACGACGAGATCAGTCTGAACGTGCAGGCGCTGACCCGACTCTCGAACGCAGCGCTGCGGGCCATGCTGCCCCGTGGGCGAGGCTTCTTACTCAACGTCAGTAGCGTCGCCAGCTTTCAGTCGGCGCCACGCCTGGCTGTGTACGCCGCCACCAAGGCCTACGTGACCAGCCTTACCGAGAGCCTGCACGAAGAGGTTCGCGGCACCGGAGTGCATGTGACTGCGTTGTGTCCTGGCCTCACCAAGACCGAGTTCCAGAGCGTGAGCAGCACCGAGGCGTACGCCACAAGCTTTCCGGGTTTCGTGTGGCTCAAGGTCGACGAGGTCGCAGCCGCTGGGCTCGCCGATGTTGCCAAGGGCAAAGCGTTGTCGGTGCCCGGCGCGATCTACAAGGGACTCGCATCTATCGCTGGGGTCACGCCTCGCGGCCTCACCCGCCGCCTTAGCAGCATGGTGCAACGCAACCCGAAGTGACGGGCGGGGTGCGACTCACTCGTAGTCGATAGAGGCAAACGTCTTGAGCTTGTCAATGCGGTGACGAGCATCGATCATACGCGTGGTGCCCGAGCGCGAGCGCATCACCAACGACTGAGTGCGTGCCCCGCCGCGGTCGTAGCGAACGCCGCGCAGCAGTTCGCCGTCGGTGATGCCGGTAGCGGCGAAGAAGCAGTTGTCGCCCTGCACCAAGTCGTGCGTGGTGAGCACTCGGTCAAGGTCGTAGCCGGCAGCAATCGCTGCGGCTCGCTCTTCGGGGTTACGTGGCCACAGGCGTCCCTGAATCTCGCCGCCCATGCACTTGAGGGCCGCGGCAGCAGTGACGCCTTCGGGTGTGCCGCCGATGCCGATGAGCACGTCGACGCCTGCCTCGGGCCA
>JAPKZR010000015.1 GCA_026393695.1 Actinomycetota bacterium | reverse complement strand
CCGAAGTTAATCGAGGTGCCCTTGAACATTTCCAGTACACCGAACGTAGTGGTGTCGGCAGTCTTCACGAGGTCGGTGGTGACGCGGTCGATGGTCCAAAAGCGGGGACCGTTCTTGATGGCCGCGAGGCCACCTTGAGCGGCGGCAGCCTCTGGAGCCTTGATGGCGTCCCAATCGGCCTGCGGGCATTCACTGAAACCCATCGTGTTCCACACATCGAGCACGAAATCGGCGGCAACCTTTTTGAGCACGGCGATCTCGCAGTAACGCACGTCGCGAATGCCATTGGGGTACAACGCATCGGCCTTTGAGACCTCGGTAACGGGCGTGGTCTCGGGGGTTGACGCTGGCGCCGCCGTGCCGGCTGTAGCGGTGGTGCCATCGGTTGCTGGCGCGGTGGACTCGGTGGTCTTGGCGCTCGAACCGCATGCAACAACAACCAGGCTCAACGCCGCGATAGCGGCGAGACGGCGAACTGTTGAGGTGGGCGAGGCGGCAGAAATCTTTTGTCCGTTCATATGACAAAAGACTCTAGGGGTTCTCGGCGATAACTCACGAGTTGAAGCGCGAGCGAGCTGGGTCCAGAGTTACCGATCAGGGGCGATAGACGACGAAAACTTTGCGCAGTGTTTCATGCACGGTCCAGGTTCCGCACCAACCAAGTTCGAACACCGCACTGGACCCCGCCGACAACTCAACGCCCTGTTCACCGTCGCGCTGCACAGTCATACGGCCCGAGAGCACGTGGATGAACTCGCCACGACCGGTGAACTCCCAGCGCGAAGCGCCCGGTTCGCACTCCCAAGTGCCCGACACGATGCTCTCGTCGGGGCTGGTGTAGAACACCTCGCTGCGGGTCATGATGTCGCCCGAGAGTGGCTGGGCCGAAGGCTGTGCGAGGAGCTCTTCAGCAAGGTCGGCAGCAGCAATCTCGCTGGCGCGAAAGTTAATGGTCACGATGGATCCTTCGTTGCAAGGTAGGCGGCGAGCCTACCGCTACACGCCAGAGCGGGCTGCGTTGTCGAAGCGCGTGTATGCACCCAAGAACGCCAAGCGGCGCGTGCCGATGGGTCCCGAACGATGCTTGGCCACAATCACTTCGGCCGAACCCTTGTCGGGTGACTCGTTGTTATACACCTCGTCGCGGTACAAGAACATCACGACGTCGGCGTCCTGCTCGAGGCTTCCGCTCTCTCGCAGGTCGGCGAGCATTGGTCGCTTGTCGGTGCGGCTCTCGAGATTTCGGCTCAGCTGGCTCAGCGCCACGATGGGCACCTGTAGTTCGCGAGCCAAGATCTTGAGACCACGGCTGATTTCGCTCACCTCGAGCTGGCGGTTCTCTGAACCACTGCCCGACATCAGCTGCAGGTAGTCGATCACGATCAGGCCGAGGCCATCGCGGGCCTTGAGGCGGCGAGCCTTGGCACGAATCTCCATCACCGTGACGCGAGGGTTGTCGTCGAGGTACAACGGAACTTCAAGGCGACCCACGGCGCGACCGAGCTTGGTCCAATCGGCTTCGGTGAGCTTGCCGTTGCGCAGCTTGGTGCTATCGACTCTGGCCTCGCTGCTCAAAATACGTTGGGTGAGCTCGGTGTGGCCCATTTCGAGCGAGAACACCAACACCGGCACCTTTGAGTTTTGTGCAGCATGCACTGCAAGGCCCAGGCCAAACGCTGTCTTACCCATGGCGGGACGAGCACCCACGATGTTGAGCGTGCTTGGCTGCAGACCCGACAACAGTTCGTCGAGGTCGTTGTAGCCAGTGGCCAAACCCGTGATGATGTTGCCGCGTTCGAAGGTCTCCTGCAGCTTGTCCATCGCTAGCGGCATGGCTTCGTCGAGCGCACGAGCGACATCGTCGGGCTCGTTGTAGGCCAGCTCAGCAATCTCTGAGGCAACTCGAATGAGGCGACGCAACACGGCCGTGTCTTGCACGATCTTGGCGTAGCGCGACGAGTTCGAGATGGCCGGCGTTGCGTTTTGCAGTTCGAGGAGCAGCTCGGCGCCGCCAATCTCGTCGAGGAGGCCAGCGCGGCGCAATTCGTTGGCAACCGTGACAGCGTCAACAGGCTGACCTGTTGCATTGAGCCCACGAATGGCGTCGTACACGTATTGGTGGGCCGGTTTATAGAAGTCGTTGACCGACAAGCCCATCTCGGCCACCGTGCCGACAGCGTCTTTCGACAACAACAGCGCGCCCAGCAGGGACTCTTCGGCGTTGAGGTTGTGAGGGGGTACTCGACCTTCGCCGCGAACCTGGCGTATTGGTCGAGCACGATCGCGAGAAGTTTCAGCCAAGGACATTCCTTCACCCTTTCGCGCTTTGCCTGTGTATCGCTAGAGGCACAACGCTGTGATCTTGCTGTGGGATAGCTGTGGACAACACGACCCCGCTGTGGACAGCGGGGTCGTGAGCATTCTCTTCAAACTGTGCGTCGGGTCAATGACCCAACGTGTGCTGCGGTTACAGCAGTGTCGTTACGCCTTCACCACTTCGATGGTGAATGGGAACTCGACATCGTGGTGCAACTTGGCAGTCACGCTGTACTCGCCGAGAACCTTGATCGAGTCCGGCAAGTGCAGCTTGCGACGATCGAGCTCGATGTGAGCCTGGGCCTGAACGGCTGCGGCAACATCGGCAGCGGTGACTGAGCCGAACAAACGGCCTTCGGCACCGGCCTTCGCGGTGATCTTGATGACCTGAGCCACAAGCGCCTTGGCGATGGTCTGAGCGCTGTCACGATCGGCAGCGTCACGCAGGTCGCGGGCACGGCGCATTGCGCCAGCCTGAGACATTGCGCCATCTGATGCAACGAGTGCGAGACCCTTTGGCAACAGATAGTTGCGGGCGTGGCCGTCGGAGACATCGATGATGTCGCCGCGCTTGCCGAGGCCCTTGTTGTCGGCGCGAAGAATAACTCTCATCTCAGGCCTCCGTCTCGGTGGTGTCGTCATTGTCGTCGCCGTCGATGTCTTCAGCGATTTCCTCGGTAGCGCCCTCGGCTACGGCTGCTGCGTCACGGCGTGGGCCGCGATCGCCGCCATCACGTGATGGGCGACCTGGACGAGTGTTCGATACTCGCTTGGTGTATGGCAACAAGGCCATCTCACGTGAGTTCTTGATCGCGTTAGCGATATCGCGCTGCTGCTGCACGGTGTTACCCGAGACGCGGCGGTTGCGAATCTTGGAGCGATCGCTCACGAAGCGAGAAAGAAGATTGACGTCTTTGTAATCGACGTACTCGATCTTGTCGGTGACAAGAACGCTGGTCTTCTTCTTGAACTTCTTCGGATTGGTGTCTTTTGGCGCACGCGCCTTGTTCTTTTTGCTGGTCATGTCTTATCCAATTTTCTCGAAATACTCAGAACGGTTCTTCATCGCCGTACACGGGATCGGGGGAATTGCGGTTGCCGCCGGCATTGCCGCCACCTTGAAAACCGCCGCCTTGTCCGCCGCCTTCGCTGCGAGCCACCTTCTCAACTTGAGCGGTGGCCCAACGCAGGCTTGGTCCAATTTCGTCAGCGACAATCTCAACAACACTGCGCTTTTCGCCCTGTTGTGTTTCGTATGAACGCTGTTCGAGGCGACCAGTAACGATGACGCGCATGCCCTTGGTGAGCGACGCCGCAGCGTTCTCGCCGAGCGTGCCCCACGCCGTGACGTTGAAGAACGAAGTCTGTTCGACCCATTCGTTGTTCTTCTGGTAACGGCGGTTGACTGCGACGCCAAAACTGGCAACACCTTGGCCACCCGCGGTGAACCGAAGTTCTGGATCGCGGGTCAAGGTGCCGGTAACGGTGACTGTGCTATCTGCCATGGTTTTCCCCTAACGGGTACGGCGGCCGGATCAGGCCGCGGAGCCAACCATGCCGCGGCGCTCGGCCTCGGCATCTGGAAGGCGGAGGAGCTTGTGGCGGACGACGTCGTCCGCGAGACGGAGCTGGCGCTCGAAATCATCGAGTGCCCCACCTGGTGCCAACAGATTGAAGACGGCGTAGTAGCCGTTTTCTTTCTTGTTGATTGGGTAGGCGAACTGGCGCCGGCCCCACCAATCGGGCTTGCCGTGAACGGAACCGCCTGCTTTGGTGACACTGTCGGAAACCGACTTCACCCAAGCCTGCGCGGCCGTATCGTCGAGATCACCGCTGAGGATGATCATGAATTCGTAAGCACGCATCATGCGTGTGGAACCTCCCTTCGGACCCGAACGCGCCTTGAGCGTGCGGGGCCCCGCAATGGGGCAGGGTGAATATGACCGTGTGAGTGTAGCGGCGTTCTGACCAGCATTTTCACAGAGTGACAGATCGGTGTGACAGAGATAATTTCCGTCCGAGCACCATCGTGAGCAGGGGTTTCGTCGTTGCTCAGCGGCTTTGCAGGCCGAGCTATGACACAATCGGCTTCCGACATGGCTGAACTCGACACCGCCGAACTCAATCAGTACCTGTTCACGAACTATGGCCTCACCGGCCAGTTCGCGCCGCTGCCAGGCGAACTCGATGCCAATTTCGCGGTGACCACCGATGCTGACCAGCGGTTCTTGTTGCGGGTACACGCTCGCGGTGCGGCACGCGAAGAAATCGAACTTCAAGCTGCCGTGTTGCAGTACTTGCACAACGCCGACCCAACCTTGCCCGTGCAGCGAATCGTGCCGAGTACATCGGGCGAGGTCTTACCCGTTGTCATCGCCGCCGACGGCTCACCATCTGAACTGCGTCTCACCACATGGCTCGAGGGCGACGTCTGGGCCCACTCGATCTCGCCGAAGCGCACCGAGCGCGCCGCATCGGCTGCTTCGCTGGGCCGGCTCCTCGCCCAACTCGACAAGGCGCTTGAAGGGTTCGATCATCCAGCGGCCGATCGCAAGCATCGCTGGGATCTAGCCCGGTCTGGAGAGCACCTCAACCTTGTATCGCTGCTTGACCAACCAGCCAAGCGCGAGCTCGTGACCACTGTGTTGCGTCGTTTCGTCGACGAAGTAGCCCCACGCTTCGCCGATCGACCCCGTCAACCCATCCACGGTGACGCCAACGACTACAACGTGCTCCTTGGCTCCGATGGCTGCGTCAGCGGGCTTATCGATTTCGGTGACATCGTACGCAGTTGGCGCGTCAACGAAATTGCCGTGGCGTGTGCGTACGCGATGATCGGCGCACCCGATGCCATCGGTGCCGTGGTGCCGTTGGTCAGCGCCTACCACGACGAAAATCCGCTCGACGAGGTCGAGGTCAACTCACTCTTCGACCTGATCCTCACCCGTTACGCGGCCAGCATGTGCATGGCTGCCGCGCAGATTCGCGACAATCCCACCAACCCGTATCTGCTCATTAGCCAACACGATGTCTGGGAGCGCTTGCAGCACCTCACTGCGCAGAACCGCGAGATCGCAATCATGCGCTTGCGCTCTGCGTGCCGGTTCGAGGCTGTTCCGACCCGGCCACACATCGACCGATGGCTGCAACGCAATGGTCACCGCTGCGGTCCCGTGTTTCGTCGCGATCTGTCTGGCACCAATCTGCGCGTGCTCGACCTCACCGAGCCCGACGAGCGCATTGCTACTGCGCTCCTCAACTCGCTGAGCAACGATCCTGCCTCGGCCCATCTCGTAGCAGTTGGTCGATACGGCGAAGAGCGCTCGATGTATCGCACCCCCGAATTCGAAACCGACGATCCCACAGAGCGTCGCACCATCCATGTGGGAATCGACCTATTCGCACCGGCAGGCGAAGAAGTGCTCGCACCGCTTGATGCGGTGGTGGCTGGCGTTGGTGTCGAGACGGTTCCACTCGGGTTTGGCGGCATTGTGGTGTTGCAACACGAAACCGACGACGGCGTTGCCTTCTTCACGCTGTACGGCCACCTCTCACCCTCGAGTTTCGCCACGCTCTCCGTCGGCGATCGCATCACCAAAGGCGATGTGATCGCTCGGTTGGGTCGCGCGGATGAAAACGGTGGCTGGCAACCGCACCTCCACTTTCAGTTGATGAGCGATCTGTGCGGATGGACTACCACTGACATCATCGGCGTGGTTGCCCGCAGTCAATGGGACACCTGGGCCAGCGTGTTCATGAATCCGAATCATGTGCTCGGACTTGCGGCCGATTGCAGCGTCGTTGTCGAACGAGACGCGGCATGGTTGCAGCGAGAGCGTCACCACGTGATCGGCCGCTCGCTGAGCCTGTCGTATGAAGCGCCGCTCAAGATCGTTCGCGGCGAGGGCGCGTACCTCATTGCCCACGACGGCACCAGCTATCTCGACATGGTGAACAACGTGTGCCATGTGGGGCACTGCCACCCTCGGGTCGTTGCCGCGGGTCAGCGCCAGATGGCTCAACTCAACACCAACACTCGCTACCTGCACGACAACCTCATCGAGTACTCGCGGCGGCTCACGGCCACGTTGCCCGCCGAACTCTCGGTTGTGTTCATGGTGAACTCTGGCAGCGAAGCCAACGACCTCGCTCTGCGACTTGCTCGCGCCTACACCGGACATCGCAATGTGGTCACGGTGGATCACGTGTACCACGGCAACGTCACCTCAATCGTTGAGGTGAGTCCCTACAAGTTCAACGGCCCCGGCGGGCAGGGGCCACCCGAGCATGTTGCGGTCGCCGAACTGCCCGATCTGTATCGAGGCCGCTTGCGTTACGGCCAAGCTGATGCGGGGGCTGGCTACGCAACCAGCGTGGCCACTGCTGTGAACCACATGCACGCCGCCGGCAATGCCCCTGCTGCATTTTTCAGCGAAGGCATGCTTTGCACCGGCGGCATGTTGACCCTTCCCGACGGCTATCTGCGCCACGCCTACGCGCATGTACGCGCAGCGGGTGGAGTGTGCATCGCCGACGAAGTGCAGATTGGTTTCGGTCGCGTTGGTTCACACATGTGGGCGTTCGAAAAGCAAGGCGTCGTGCCCGACATCGTGACCATGGGCAAGCCCATTGGCAATGGGCATCCAATGGCGGCCGTTGTCACCACTCCCGAGATTGCCGCAGCGTTCGCGAACGGCATGGAGTACTTCAGCACCTTTGGCGGCAATCCCGTCTCGGCCGCCATTGGCCTTGCCGTGCTCGATGTGATTCGCGACGAGAGGCTCATGCACAACGCCGAGCTCGTGGGCAATCGAATGATGCAGGGCTTGCGCGATCTCGCTGCCTCTCACCCGATCATCGGCGATGTGCGCGGGCTCGGGCTGTTCATCGGTGTCGAGTTGGTTCGCGACCGCGGCACCCTCGAACCGGCCGACCACGAAGTAGGCGCAATCGTCGAAGAGATGAAGCGCCGCCACGTCTTGCTCAGCAGCGAGGGGCCGCATCACAACGTGCTCAAGATCAAGCCCCCGATGGTGTTCTCAAACGCCAACTGCGACGAGTTCCTCGAGAAGTCCGATGCAGTGCTCAGCGAGTATCGCTGAGCTACGCGGCTTGAGCCGACGCCACCACAATGGCGCGACCCGCAATGACATGACCGGCGTTGGTGGCAGCGATTATCGATTCGCCGGCGATCAGCGCCGTTAAAAAGCCGGCAGCGAAGGCATCTCCAGCACCCGTGGTATCACGAACATTGTCGATGTGCGGCGTAGGCACGGAAACGCTCACACGACCAGCCTCGCTCACCATCGATGCGCCGGATCCGTGCTTGACAACAGTGACGCGCCCAGCGAAGCGCAGCGGATCGACCGCGTCACCGAGACACGCCGCCTCGAGTTCGTTACAGAGCAACACGTCGGGACGCAAGACCGCCAGCATCTCAACAACTCGGTCGACACCATGAGCGATGATCACTGCCGCCGACGACGCATCGATCGACACCAAGATGTGTCGCTCATGCGCCCACTCAATAAGCGTGGCCGCTGTCTGTGCGAGCGCACCGTCGATCAGTGAATACAACGGCACGTGTAACGCGCTCAGCCCATCGAGCCAGGCAGGATCAGGATCAGCAAGATCGCCGCAACTACCGCGATCGCTGAGCATCGTGCGTTCGCCTTGTTGATCAACCAACACAACCACGGTGCCGGTGCGGCCGCCACGCGGACAGACAACATCGACACCATCGGCACGTAACGCGTCGATGAGCACGCCACCGTGAGCATCGCTGCCAACTTGACCTATGAAGCGCGCCGAGAACCCGGCTCGGGCCGCGCTTGCGGCAACATTCGCTGCGCTTCCACCGCGTCGGCGAACGACCAGCGCGTCGGTGTCAGAGGCAATGTTGATCGGCCCGCCGAGACGCACCACGATGTCCTCGACAAGATCTCCCAGCGTTCCGAGCATGTCCGAGACGGTACTTCGTGATCGAAGCCCACGGTGTGGCACAGTCTGCCCGTGAACCTACAAACCTGGATCGCATCTGATCACGCCACCATCGCCACTCGATTCGAAGCTGCAATCGCCGCTCACGTACCCATCGAGATGTGGAACCAAACTCCGCCAGGCGGCGGTTCGTGTATCGCCGGGCTGTTGTTTCATATGACCCTGCACGAAGATCTTGCAATCAACACCGCCGTGCGCAATGAGGCACCGATCATCGACCAACATCGCCAGTTGCTCGGCATCGATCATCTCGCGAAGTCCACCGGACTGTCCGAGACCGAAGACCCACGCTTGATTGAGGCACTCAATGTCGAGCACCTTCGCCTCTACGTAGACGCTGTCACGACAGCAACGGCGCAATGGCTCAGCACGCTCGACACCAACGCGCTCGACACGGTGCCCGACGCGAGTTCACGTCTCGAACACACTGCCGGCATCGGTGTCGACGGACTTGAGTGGCTGCACTCGATGTGGGCCGGCAAACCAACCACGTGGTTCGTGCAGTGGGAAGCCATTGGCCATCGTCACGGACATCTCGGCGAGATGGTTGGCATTCGCGGCCGACTCGGTCGCAGCCCATTCTGATAGGCTGATCGGCTGAGCAGATCTCAGGTCAGCGCAGAGGCCGGTGGCGCTGGCTTACCGCCAAGTGGCAACACCCTCAGCAGGTGGTGCCAGCGACAGTTCACGCAGGCCTCAACCACATACGCGTCGAGATCGTCGGTGCGACCCTCGAACTGCGCAAGATCGGCCTTGGTCGTGACGCAACGCCCATGCGCCGGAAGGCGTGGCCCGAACACGTAGGTGACGAGTACCAGCTTCACGACCTCGCAGATCGGGCAGGTGACGCTGGATGGCGCACCAACATTCTTGGCCGCTCGGATCAGCTCGGGATGCGCATCGCACAGCTGATCGCGCGCCAGGCGGCCGCGGCGATATTCGTTGATGAGCGCGCGTCGTTCGAGGCGATGATCAACAACAGCCCGGGCGACAGACCCGTGCCCGTTGCGGTTTCCACCTTTGCGAAGTGCATCAGCCGAGAAGGACATAGTCGCATCAGGTTACCGAACCGCGTCGACACTCATCCGCGTCTCGGCCCTGCGAACGAACAACACTTACGGAGTGACCACAGTCGTACGTTATGGACCATCGGTAGCCGACGAGAGCGAACTGCGCTTGTGCGGCGACGTCAGCGGTAAGCGAGTGATCGAGTTAGGCATCGGCGCGCCAAGCAACGCTGTGGCCCTCGCCGGTGCTGGGGCTCGGGCCATTGCGGTCGATCCCTCGTCAGACCGCATCGCGCTGCTGCGTAAGCAAGCCGAGCAGGCCGAAGTAACGGTGCAATGCCACCAAAGTGAAGTAGCCGATCTTGGCTTCGCGACAAGCGGCTCGATCGATTTGGTTGTTGCGTCACACACGCTGCAAGAAGTGGACGATCTGGCTCGACTGCTCCGCCAGATTCACCGTGTGCTGCGGCCCGAGGCTGCCTTTGTCATGGCGGGTCCTCACCCGATCGCCGCGATGCTCGGCAATATCGACGGACAACAAGTTGTGCAGCGCACATACGGCGGCGGCCAGACCAGGTCGATCAGCGATGTGTTCATGGCCATGCAGCGCACAAACTTCCGCATTGATGTGATCCACGAACTGCAACCGCTCAATGCCCGCAACGCGCGCACGCCTGCGGTGTTGGTCATTCGCGCTCGCAAACTCGGCGTCTAGCGGCTACTCGCCGCGAGCTACCCACCATGCTCGGAGGCGAGCGCGTACTTCGTCGTCGCCCAAGAGTCCCTCTTCGAGACGAAGGTCGAGCAAGAAGCTCATTGCTTTGCCAACGGTAGGGCTCGGCGGCAACTCAAGAAACTCCATCACCTGCTTGCCGTCCATCTCTGGTCGAATTGCCTTGAGTTCTTCGTGCGCAGCGAGTTGCACAATGCGCGCCTCAAGATCGTCCATTCGCCTACTGAGCATCAGCGCTTTCTTCTCGTTGCGCGTGGTGCAGTCGCAACG
>JAPKZR010000339.1 GCA_026393695.1 Actinomycetota bacterium | reverse complement strand
GGCGACGGCGAACGATTCGACACCACCTGGGTGTTGGCTGACGGGCAACCGCGCAACGGTTGGGTCACCGCCGTTGGATTCGTTGGCGACCATGTAGAACTCGACTTCGGCTCCGCCGGCGGATGGGACATCTTTGGTCCGCAGCGACTCGTCACGCGCAGCTACCACAGCACTCTCTACGAGCTCGATGATCGCTCTGCGCTCACGTTGTATCGCGAATATCTCGGCGACAAAGCCGACGATCTGCCCGCCGCAGCTTTGCGCTTTCCGTTGTCGCTGAGTGACCTCGATGGCCACACCACCGTGCGCGCCGTACTTGGCACCGACATCAAAACTGGCAGCTTGCGCTTTGCGGGCGACATTGCTCAAGGTTCGCTGGCGCAGTTGATGTGTGCCTCGAGCGAGCGATTGATTGAGGGTGCTCATCGCGCTGCAGTCATGGCCACCACGGGACGCGAGCAACTCGCCATCGCTGTGAGCTGCGTCGGTCGCCGAATGGTGTTGGGACAACGAACCGAAGAAGAGCTTGAGGCCATCGTTGAGGGTCTCACCCCCAACGCCGTAGTCGCTGGCCTCTACAGCTACGGAGCGCTCTCGCCTACTGGCGGCACATGCGAACTACACAACCAAACAATGACGATTACCACGATCGGCGAAAGGTCATCTTGAGCTACTCCCCTACGACCAACGACACGCTTGGTCGACAACTTCGCCGCCTCGGCATCGACGACGAGATTCCTAACAACAGCCAATGGGCGTCACTCTTGCAGCGGGTCACGGAGACCTACGACGAGCACAGCAACGATCGTGAACATCTCGAGCGTTCGCTTGAAATCTCATCGCGTGAGATGCGCGAGCTGTTCGATGAACTGCAACGCGTATCCGAGGGCCAGATTGCCTTTGAGCGTGATCGGCTGCAGGCGGTGTTCGATGCTGTGGACACTGCGCTGCTCGTTGTTGATCAGCACGGCATTGTGAACGCCGCCAACCCCGAAGCTGCTCGACTACTCGGCTCGCGGGCGCGCCTCGTTGGTTCTTCGCTTGCAATGCTGCTCAATGTTGGCACCACTGCCGATGCCTCAAAGTGCCTGCTTGACGAGAACGATGTCGCAGCGATCCTGCAGGGTCATCGGTGGCAGACAAACGGCATCTATCTCCGGCCCCACGGCCGAACCCCGTTTCCAGGTGACTGTGCGATCGTGCCATTTGAAGGCGGCCCCACAAACGACAACGCCAAGGGCGCAGTGGTCGTCATCACCGACAACACCCATCGAGTGACCGAACAGACACGCTGGGGATGGGAAGCAAGCCACGACTCGCTCACCGGTCTGAACAACAAGAGCGCCTTCATGAGCTTGCTCCAACATGCTCTCGACGTTGCCGACCACAACGGCCTGTGGCCCTCGCTGTTGGTGGTCAACATCGACTGGTTCAAATCGGTCAATGACCGCCTCGGCACACGTACCGGCGACCGACTGCTTGTCGAGACGGCACGGCGCATCGAACAAACCGTCCGCAAGGTCGACGCAATTGCCCGTCTCGACGGCGGTGAGTTCGTGGTTCTTTGTGAGGCCATGGAACGGCCCGATATCGCGGTGCTTGAAGCTGCTCGTCTCATCGGAGCAATCGAGGCACCATTTCACTTCGATGGCGAGATCGTCCAAGTCACGGCTTCAGTTGGTATCGCTCTCGCCCATGAGCACTGCCGGTTTGCCGACACGTTGTTGCAGAACGCAGACCTTGCGGTCTATCAGGCGAAGGCCAATGGGCGTAACCGCATGGAGACCTTCGATGGCATGGTGCGCCCTCAGACGCAACGCCGCGTCAACATGGAACGCGCGTTGCGCGAGGCAATCGACAACGACGGTCTCTTTGTTGCGTACCAACCCATCTTCGACATCGACCTGGACCGCGTCGTGGCTTTTGAGGCACTCGCTCGCTGGCACGATGCAACTCTGGGCGCCGTTGCCCCCGACGAGTTCATTGCTCTTGCTGAAGACGCTGGACTGATCACTGCAATCGGAGATCGGGTGCTCGAGATTGCTTGCCGCGATGCATCGAGCTGGCACACCGCAGCCGGTCGGCCTATCGATCTGCATTTCAATGTGTCGAGCCGCCAGCTCAGCGCCTCTACGTTTGTGAACTTCCTCGGCCGCGTGTTGAAACATCACCACCTCGATCCCGAGAACCTCACTCTTGAGCTCACCGAATCGATGTTTCTGGACAATCCTGAGCGCTCAGAAAATAGACTCAATGCACTGCGCGACATTGGCGTGAAGATCGCTATCGACGACTTCGGAACGCTGTACTCGTCGCTCGCTCAACT
>JAPKZR010000062.1 GCA_026393695.1 Actinomycetota bacterium | reverse complement strand
CGATACCGTCCAACACGCCAGGGGTTCCTTCCGATTGCAGTCCTCGAGAAACCGCAACACTGATCGAACCCCTGGCACCAAACGCGGATCACCCCATCCCCACGCCTACGCGCGGAGCCAGCAAACCCGCGCCTCATCTACGCCAGCATCACCGGCTACGGCTCTACGGGTGTGTGGCGCAATCGCCGCGCGTATGCGTCGGTCATCGGCGCCGAGACCGGCTTCACCCGCGCGCAATGCGACGCTCACCCCGACGGCGATGGCTCGGTGCACTACACAAACGATCCGCACAGCAACGGCGATGTCTACACATCGCTCGAGTGCGCCAGCGCAATGCTCGCCGCGCTGTATCAACGCGAGCGCACGGGCCGTGGCCAACATGTCGAGGTCTCGATGGCGCAGACAATGCTCTACGTGAACGAGCACGTGCACGATCATCTGTGGGGCGGCCCGGTTGACCCCGATTGGATTCGTTCGTTTCAGCCCGGCGATTATCCGGTGCTCACCGTGGCCAACGGCGAGAAGGTTGTCATCAGCGGGCACCCCGCCGAGCGCGGCACGTTCGATCGTTTCGCCGAAGCAATGGGAACGCCCGAGTTGGTCAACGACGCGCGCTTCGCCAGCGTGGCCAGCCGGCTCGAACACCTCGACGAACTGCTCACCTTGATTCACGCATGGTCGCTGACCTATCCCGATGCCGACGCGGTCGAGAAAGTGTTCGATCACTACGGGTTGGCGATGGGCGTGTTGCGATCAGTGCGTGACATCGCCGACAGCGAATGGGCCGCCGAACGCAATGCCATTGTCACCGTGCCCGATCGCAGCGGTGGCGGCGTGCGTGTGCCCAACGTGCCATGGTCGTTTAGCGATGCGGCTGCGGGAGTCAGCGGCTACCCACGCTTTCGTGGCGAAGACAACGCCGAGGTGCTGCGCGAGTTGCTGGGTCTCGACGACGCAGCGGTTGGCGCGCTGCACGAATCTGGTGTGCTCAGCGCGCGTGTGCCATCACAGTCGCAGCGGCCGTTGTGACTCCGTATACCGACGCGCTGCGCGACCAACTCGCCTACAACTTGTCGCGCCACACCCGCCGCGCCCATCCGCTTGATGGTCGTCGTCATGCAGCCGTGGCGATTGTGATTGTCGATAGCGATGCCGAACGCGACGGCGAAGATCCGTGTCCGGTTGAGCCGCACGAACTCTCGGTGATTCCATCAAGCGTGGCCGGCCTCGATGGGCTGATGACTGGCGTCGCCGGTGGAGCTTCGTTCTTGCTGTGTCGTCGCGCCGCGAAGATGCGTGCGCATGCGCGCCAATGGGCGTTGCCCGGCGGACGATGCGACGAAGGCGAAACGGTTGAGCAGACTGCGCTGCGCGAGTTACACGAAGAACTCGGCTTGCTGCTCGCCCCCGACTCGGTGTTGGGCGTGCTCGACGATTACCCCACCCGCTCGGGCTACGTGATCACTCCAGTGGTGGTGTGGGGCGGCGGCGATGTGGTGCTGAACCCCGACCCGGGCGAGGTGGCGTTCGCCTATCGCATTGGCTTGCACGAACTGTGCCGCGCCGATTCGCCGCGCTTTGTGACCATCCCCGAGAGCGAGCAACCGGTGGTGCAGGTGCCATTGGGTGGCGACATCATCCACGCCCCAACCGGCGCCGTGCTGGTGCAGTTTCGTTGGGTGGCCATCGAGGGGCTCATCGACACACGCGTCGACGAGTTCGAGCAGCCGGTGTTCGCCTGGAAGTAACGCAGCAGCCGCAGCCGCCTCGCTAGCCGTTGGCTACAGGCTGGCCCAAAACTGCTCGAGCACTTCGGCGCCGCGCTTGGGGTCTTGCATCATCCACCAGTGGCCCATGTCTTGCATGATCTCCACTTGGGCGCCCATGCGGTGGCCCATCTCTTCGCCCAACGTCTGATCGTTCACGAACGGATCGGCGGTGTTGATCAGCGCAAGGCCGGGTCGAGCAGCCGCAGCCTCGGCATCGGCGCCCCACTGGGCCATGGCCGGCTGAATGGCCGAGCGATACAGCGCCAACACGCAACGCGCCATTTCTTCGTCGCTGGCCGCAACGAGTTCGGCGGCAATCTCGGGGGTCATGCCCAGCATCACGAACAGGTTCACCCGGTCTTGCACCGGGGTGGCCATGGTGTCGACAAAGTTCTGCTCGCCAGCGCCAGGCGTTTGCCACACCTGAGCAAAGCTGTGCCACACATAGTCGGGGTGAATGAGCCCAGTGACATCGCACACCCACGAACGCAACAGGTCGGGCCGAGTGCACGCCACCCGAGCGGTGAGTGCGCCGCCCCAGTCGTGGCCCACCAGATCTACTGGCTCGCCAATGGCCTCAAGTTCGCCGATGAGCCATGACACATAGTCGTCACGGGTGGCAGCAAAGTTTGGGGGAGTGGGAATGCCAAAGCCCGGCAGGTGCACAGTGACCACGTCGGTGCGTGAAAGCTCGCGCAGCAGCGGACCCCAAATGGCGGGTGTTTCAGGATTTCCGTGAACGAAGACGACGGGCATGCCGTGAGCCTACGTGAAGCCGTGCGGGCGTGACCCGCCAAGGCTTAGACAGCGAGCAGGTCGCGGGCGCCGGTGTCGCTGGATGGGTGACGAAGCTTGCTCATTGCGCGAGCCTCGATCTGACGGATGCGCTCGCGGGTGAGGTTGAAGTGTTCGCCAACCTCTTCGAGCGTGCGTGGCTCGCCACGATCGAGGCCGAAGCGCAGCTTGAGGATTTCGCGCTCACGCTCGTCGAGAGGGGCGAGCAACCGTGAGATCTCTTCGGGCAACAACGCGGTGGCTGCAACCTCGAATGGTGACTCGGCTGAGCGGTCTTCGACAACATCGCCAAGTTCGGCGTCGCCGTCTTCGCGAAGTGGCTCGCTGAGCGAGAGTGGCTCGGCTGCGAAACGCAATGCCTCGGTGACTTTGTCTTCGGGCATTTCGACTTCGCGTGACAGCTCGGCCAGAGTGGCTGGACGGCCGTACTTGAGCTCGAGTCGGCTACGTGCCTTCTGCAGACGGGCCAGCGTGTCTCCAGCGTGAACTGGGAGGCGAATGGTGCGACCTGTGTTGGCGATGCCGCGGGTGATTGCCTGACGGATCCACCATGTGGCATAGGTGCTGAACTTGAAGCCCTTGCGCCAGTCGAACTTTTCGACGGCATGCATGAGGCCGAGGTTGCCCTCTTGAATCAGGTCGAGCAACGGAAGACCAGAGGCCTGGTACTTCTTGGCGATGGAAACGACGAGACGAAGGTTCGACTGCACGAATGCACGCTCGGCCTCTTCGCCTTCTTTTGCAGCCCGGCGCAGTTCGCGCTTCTTGGCTGCAGTGATGTCCTTGCCGGCTGAGTCGAGGTCGGCAATTGCTGCCTTGCCGGCTTCGATCTGCTTTGCCAATCGGACTTCATCATCCTTGGTGAGAAGGGTGTACTGCCCGATATCGGAGAGATACAGGCGGACCAGATCCTCCTCATCGCGGTCGACGCGATCTTTGGCCACGGTTACTCCTCAGGGGGTTTTGATTTCAAGTTTGAACAAGCGGTTATCCGCGTGTTCACCTTGACGATGTGCTAACGATACCTAGGTCGTCAAGCCCCCCACACCAGGGTCGCAATTTTCGGTCCAAGATCGTTTCTTGTGATGGACGGTATCTCTTTATCTGAATTTGCGTTGCTCCAGCCGACGCCGCCCGATTGGACACTTATGCCTGATGAAATCGATCTCGCCATCGTCACCATGCGGTTTGATGCCACCGACGGTGGCACATTGCTCGCCATCCTCAGCAAATACGTGGTGCTGTCGCGCATGCAACCCGGCTGTCGCAACATCGACCTGTGCGCGTCGGTCACGCGGCCCGGTCGGTTCTTGCTGATCCAGAAATGGGACTCGCCGGCCGCGCAGCGCGCGCACTTTGACAGTGACTTGATGATCGAAATGGCCCGCTCCTGCGAAGGCATTTTGGCGTCGCCGCCCGACATCGATATGTGGGACGGACCCAGCGCTCACGATCTCAACTGATTCATACCCAGGTGACCCCCTGACCCCTGTTTGGGTCGGTTAACGTCACCGTCAATTGCGGATTCAATACCCGCATCTAGACAAGGAGTTCGCAGATGGCGAATCCAATTCTGAATGACAAGTCATTCAAAGAGATCGATCAAGCCGGCGCCACATCGGCCGGATGGGCTGCCCCCGCAGCGCACACCCGCGCAGGCTCAGGCCAGGCATACGGTTCGGCGCCCGTCACTGATGGGCCCATCAGCGACTGGAACACCCAGACCATGACCGTAAGCGGCACCGCTACGGCAACGGGCGTGTTGTTCGTGTTGATGATGGCCGCAGCCGCCGTTGGCTGGAGCGCTGTCACCGTCAACGAGGGCCAGGGCCCGCAGTTCCCTCTCTGGACCTTGGGCGGCGTGCTCGTTGGTTTCGTGTGTGTCATCGCAATGCGTTTCAAGCCCCAGTACGCAAAGGTGCTCGGGCCTATTTATGCATTGGCCGAGGGCGTCTTCGTCGGCGCCATCTCGCACTCATACGAGTCGTATCAGCACGGCATCGTCGTGCAGGCCGCAGGCGCCACCGTTGCGGTGTTTGCGATCATGCTGTTTCTCTATCGCACCAACATCATCAAGGTCACCGATCGCATGCGCCGCATCGTCGTCGGCGCCACGTTGGGCATCATGGTGTTCTACGGCATCTCGATGCTCATCAACTTGTTCGGCGGCTCGGTGGGCTTCCTCAGCGACACCAGCGCGATGAGCATCGGCTTCAGCTTCTTGGTTGCAGGCGTTGCAGCGTTCAATCTTGCGCTCGACTTCGACTTCATCGAAAAGGGTGCCAAGGCTGGTCTTCCCAAGCAGATGGAATGGGTTGCTGCAGTTGGACTCTTGGTCACCATCGTGTGGTTGTACCTCGAGATCTTGCGCCTGCTCTCCAAGCTCGACCGCCGCTAAAGCAAGCGGTTACTGCGTGTTGCTAAATATACGAAGGATGGTATATTTAGCGAGTGAATGATCCCATGCCCCTCGACGAAGCAGCGCGCCGTCTTGGCGTGACTCGTCGGCGTGTTCAAGCGCTGGTGTCATCAGGTCAGATTCATGCGCGCAGGGTTGGGTTGCAGTGGCTGGTGCCGGCTGAGGTTCTTGGGCAGTATCAGCACACGAGCGTGCGCAATCCGGGTCGTCCGCTGACGCAACACGGTGCATGGGCCGAAATCGGTCAGCTTGAGCGCCGCCACCCAGACACCGCACCTGCGTTGGATCGGATACGCCGACGGGTTCGGCCCCGAGCCAATCACATTGATATGTACGTGCACCCAGGTGTACTGCACAAACTGCGCGACTCGGCCACGCTTGTGCGCTCGGGGCGAGACGCTGCTGTTGAGGCCGGCGTCCCTGTAGACCTAGGCGACCACGACATGTATGTGCGCGCCAGCGAGATTGCAGCGCTGATTGCTGAGGTCCGGGCCCGTGAGACGTTCACTGAGGCGAACGTACATCTGCACGTCGTCGACGATGATCAATGGCCGTTCGAGCCGATTCAACGGTTCGCGTCGCTGTGGGTGGCGTGGCTCGATCTCGAGGATCGACAGGACCGCGCGGCATCAACACTGCTCGACCGTTTGGGCGGCCGCGCCCGTGCGTGAGATCGACATCTCTGACCAACTACTGCCGCGCCATCACGAAGTAATGCGATGCTTACGCTTGCTCGCCCAGCAAGTAGATACCAGCCAATGGTGTCTGGTCGGCGGGCTGATGGTGCTCGTTGTCGCCCGAGGCGCCGGCCGCACCAATGCGCGCGCCGAAGGAACCAAGGACGGCGACATCGTTGTCGACGTCGCAGCCGAGCCGAACATCCTCGCGAACGTTGCCTACGCCCTTCGGTCCCTCGGTTACGACTACCCGGACACCACTCATCCCACGGACATCCTTCACTCCGAAGTGCCGGTTCGAGACGCCTTCGCTCGCTGCACGTTCGTGTCCGGAAATGCGCAACTCGATGTACTCGCGCCAGACGACGCACCATTAGACCGACTCGACGTCGGAACTGAGCTGCGCACCATTGCGATCCCTGGTGGACGCCGAGCGCTTACCGGCGCCGAACTGACATCGATTTACTACGCGCCCGACGCAGCCGATGTCGTGATCCGCGTTCCTTCGCTCACGGGCGCAATTTGTGTGAAGGCTGCAGCGGCCGTCGACCTTCGTACGGCAGCACAACCACGGCACGGTCAAGACGTTGCATTCATGCTCACCTGTATCGATGACCCGATCGCAGCAGCGGATGAGCTCGATGACAATGACCGCACCCTGTTGGCTGCCTTCAGGCAGCAGCTGGGTTCCGGCGATGGGGCCCCATGGCGCTTTCTGAGTAACGAAGAACAGGCCCGAGCAATGGCAGCGCTCGATTTCCTTGTTGGCGAGTGACCTCACAACAGGCGACTGCCGGTCAGGCTGGTGGGCAGGCGGCCTGCGGCCACGTCTGTGGTCGAAGCCCTTACAGCGTGTTCAAAAAGCTGATCAGCGCGTCGTTGAACTGCTCTGGTCGTTCTTGTTGCACCCAATGGCCGGCTTCGTCGATCAGCGTGTGACCGCGGAAATCGGGCAATGATTTCTGCATCCGCTCGACGCCCGTGGGGTCCATGATCAACACGCCATCTTTCGCGCCAGCAATGAAGTAACTGGGCATGGTCACGCGATCGAGCCCGAGGCCCTTCGCAAGCTCGTAGTTGGCATCAATGTTGCGGTAGTAGCTCACCGGGCCAAAGAAGCCGCTGTGACGAAACTGGTCGGCGTAGTAGAGCAAGTCGTCTTCGCTGAGCCATGGCCACGGGCGTGCGGGCGGCACCGGCGTGTCGGTGAGGAAACCGTTGCCTTCCATGGGGCGCATTTCGGTGGGCATCACGAAGCCATCACCGCTGGCGGACCACAAGAACTTGGCCATGTTCATGTACGGGTCGGCTTCGAGCTCGGCCTCGGCCGGGCCTACCTCTTGGAAGTAGAGCATGTAGAAGAAGTTGTCGCCGTAGACCATCTTCATCAGGTCCGTGGGCTTGCCGATCCACTGCACGGCGGGCACGCTCACGCCGACAACGGCGCGTACTCGCGAAGGGTTCAGCCGAGCGTTCTCCCACACGATGATCGAGCCCCAGTCGTGGCCCACGAAGATCGCTTGTTCTTTGCCGAGGTCGTCGAGGATCGCGTTGAGGTCGTCGGTGAGATGATCGATGCGATACGCCTCAACCTCTCTCGGCGCCGACGAGTAGCCGTAGCCGCGCTGGTCGGGGGCGATGGCGTGATAGCCAGCAGCCGCAAGCGCTGGCAGTTGGTGACGCCACGAATATGCGCCTTCGGGAAAGCCGTGGCTCAAGATCACGGTGGGGTCCGCTGGGTTACCAGCTTCGAGCACCTTCAGGTCGACGCCGTTTACGTGCAGCGTGCGTTGGCGAATCTCTGGAGAAAGCGTCATGCCTGCAGTATTGACTACGGCTCGACCGTTGGCCTACTTGGCGGCGCTGGGGATGGCGGTCTCGCTGATGGCGCAGAGCTCGCCCCAAGTGAGTCCGTCGCTGCCCCAGATCTTCTCGAAGGCGCCATCGGTTGCGTCGGTGAAGCCGAGGCGATTGCGGAAGTTGTAACGCCAGCGCTGCTGGTTGGTGGGCACGCCGAGGCGGTCGAGTCGACCAAGCGAATACGTCTCCCACGCAGCCACCTGGGCCAAGCTGAGATCGTTGTCGGCCGGTGCCTCGCCGAAGCCGCCAACGAGTCGGTCGCGTGCCCGCAGCAACACTCGACCAATCGAGGTAGCTGTTGCGGTTTCGCTTTGCTGACGAGGCTTGCGGGTATCTTCGAACGCTCCGCTACACGCCCGGATGTGAATGCTTTCGCCGATCTCACACGAGATGCCGGACAGCGGCGTGGTCTCATCGACATCGATGATGACGTCGTAGTCGTTCAGGCCCAGCGCGTCGACCAAACCAGTGGCGATGCTGCGAATGACTTCGGCATCGAACCACACGTAGTTGAACACCTCAGGAGTAACGGTGATGGTCATGTGCGCCCGTCTCTACTTGTGTGCCGATTGATCGGCGAGGCGCTTGGCTTCGCGGATCTGGCCGACTGCAACCTTGCGTTCGTTGAGTGCTTGCATGCTGACCTCGGCGATGTCTTCGACCTCGTCGTCGGTGAAGCCGGCGAGTTCGCGGAACCTGCGGGCGAGACCAATTGGTGACTCTTGGCTGTCGCTGCGAGTGCCGCCGTAGCTGAACAACTTGTCGACCACGTTCTGAAACTCGAGTGCCTTCTTGCGGCGCTCAGGGTCGTTCTCGGTGATCTTGCGCAACCAGTCGGAACCCATTTTCACGTGGGTGACTTCGTCGGCCAGCATCCAATCTTCACAGAACTCGAGGTACTGATCGCCGGCCAGATCGCCGAACTCTTTCATCGTGGTGAACACGTCGATGGCCAAGCCTTCGAGAGCACGGTTCACGCCAGCGAGACGCAGCACCGGATCGGAGCTGCACGCCGCTTCGAACAGCACGGTGTTCTCGGCGTATTGGCCGATCTCGCTGCCCATCCAATCGCTGAGCTTCACGCTGATTTCTACGTGACGAGCTTCGTCCCAACACTGGCGGGCCATATCGAGTTTCAGCGCAAACGGAGCCTCGGTGCCGGTTTCGAAATCCCAACACGTGCGCCCGGCGCCTTCAAGCGCCTGGATCTCGCCCACAAAAATGCCGTGCATCAGGCCGCGTGCGCCATCGCTGGCGTCGCGCCGTGAGGGCGTGAGGCGCATGTTGTTGGTGCGCTTGCTCGGGCCATCGGCATCGCCGGTGACGTTGACGTTGAGCGCGGTGCGCTGATCGGCCATGCGGTCGGCAATGGTGATCTTGCTGAAGCGGCTGTCGCGAGCCAAATCTTCGACGGGGAAAAACTTGCGCATGAGTTGAACCTTTCGCTTAGAGCGAGCCGAGTGTGCCGATGCCGGCGATGCCGCCAGCCTCGATCATGATGGCTTCGAGCTTTTGCATGTGCGCCGCGGCGCGAGCAGCTTCTTCGGGAGTCTCGATGAGGCTCTGCAGAATCATTTCGCCATCGCGCCAGTCGTCGAACTCATCTTGCAGGATGAACTTGAGCGAGCGGATCGTTGGCGCATCGGTGATTTCGCTGGTGCCGTTGAGGTGATACGTGTAGGCCGCGATGAACCGTGGAATGAGCACGCGATACACACCAACAAGCTTTTCGATGGTGAGCTCAGGTGCTTCGGGCTCGGTCATTGCCTCGATGAAACGCACCATGGCGTCGTTGGCCGGCGCGGTGAGGCGCTCGGGGTTCATCTCGCGCAGCTCGGGCAGGCGCTTGTGCCACAGCTCGGCGTGCCACGCGTGCTTGTAGCAGTGGGTGCCGAGGCGCATCTTCACGTCGAGCTCGGGCACGGTGGCAACCCATCCGCCCAGTGCTTCGAAGAGCTTCATTTCGGTCCACTTGTAGTTGCCGACGCGGCGAGCGGACTCTTCGACATCGAAGATGCCTGGCAGCGTGCGACGGTCCCAAGGGGCAAACGGTGCTCGTGGCTTATACGGATCGGCCATGGTGAAATCCCCCAACGTGGAAACGAAACTCCGTGCAGGTTACCCCACCGCCTTGGTGGCAGGGCAAGGGAGCCGAGGGGCGCGACTAGGGCTGGGGTGTTTGCGACTGTGGAGTCTGAGGAGTCTGGGGGGTCTGCGGCAAGCGGCGAGCGGTGGGGTGCTCGGCCAACAGTTCGTCGGGCAGCGGCTGACCCGAGATTTCGTCGGTCCAGTAGGTGCCGGCTTCGAGACGAGCGAGCGCAGTTTCGACATCGGCCAAATCGGTTTCGATGGCGTCGAGGTCGATCTCGGTCGTAGCGGTGACGGGATCTTGCATGCGCAGCAGGTTAGCGCCCTCGCGGGTTGCGCGACCGCCCCAAGAAAGTGGCGTACCGTACGGCGTGGCACAAGTTCGACTACAGAACATCACTAAGCAGTTCGATGGCGTCACCGCTGTCGAAGACATCAACCTCGATATCGCTGATCGCGAGTTCATGATCCTGCTCGGCCCATCGGGCTGCGGTAAGAGCACGTTGCTGCGCATCATCGCCGGCCTCGAGGACCCAACCGAGGGCGAGGTCTACATCGGCGACACGATGGTCAACAACGTCATGCCCAAACAGCGCGACGTTGCCATGGTGTTCCAGAGTTATGCGCTGTATCCGCATAAGTCGGTGCAGGACAACATCGAGTTCCCGCTCAAGGTGCGCAAGGTTCCCAAGGCGCAGCGCGCTGCCGCTGCGATTGAAGCAGCGACGTCGCTCGGCCTCGGTGAGTATCTCGATCGCAAGCCCGGCGCACTCAGCGGCGGTCAGCGCCAGCGAGTCGCGTTGGCTCGCGCCATTGTTCGCAATCCGGCGGTGTTCTGCATGGACGAACCGCTGAGCAACCTCGACGCCAAGCTTCGTGGCGAAACTCGTGCCGAGCTCATCGCACTACATCGGCGCCTCAACTCCACCTTCGTCTACGTGACCCACGATCAGGTCGAAGCAATGACCATGGGCACGCGCATTGCCGTGATGTCTCGTGGCCATCTCGAGCAAATCGGTACGCCGCAAGAGGTGTACGACAAGCCGTCGTCGGTGTTCGTGGCTCAGTTCGTTGGCATGCCACCGATGAACATCTTGCCTGCGGGTTCGCTCGAGACCGGCACCCACCTTGTGGGCGTGCGCCCCGAGCATCTGCGCATCTCGCCAGATCAACCGTTGTCGCTGCAAGTGCAACTTGTCGAGCAACTCGGTCACGAGGTGCACATCACCGGCAGCGTGGGCGATCGGCGTGTGGTGATTCGCCAAGATTCAGCCGCGGTCATGCCCGCCGTGGGCAGCGTCGTGCAGGTTGGCGCCGCCGAGAACGGGCGTCATCGATTCGATGCGGTCACCGAGCAGAGGATCGCTGAATGAAAAGAAATCGGCGCGACTCTGGGCTGGCGGCGCTCATGCTTGTGCCGTCGGGTGTGATCTTGCTGTTGTTCGTTGTGTACCCACTGATCAAAGCGGTGTGGTTGGGGCAACAACGATGCGGCGTCACGAAGTGCACGAACAATGGGTTCGATCAGTATCTCGATGCGTTCCGCAGCAACGAGTTTCAAGACGCACTTATCGTGACCGCGAAGTACGCGCTCATCACGGTGCCCATCGGCTTGGTGCTCGGTGTGGCGTTGGCCGTGCTGGCCGACAAATACATGCGCGGTGTCGGAATCTTCCGCACCATTTTCTCGAGCACCGTTGCCACCAGCGTGGCCGTTGCTTCGGTGATGTGGTTCTTCTTGCTCAACCCAAACGTTGGCGTGCTTTCCGAATGGATTGGTGGCATAGCCAAGACGCCAGGCCTGTTGCAGGACCCTCGGTCGGCGCTGTGGGCGGTGTCGGCGAGTTCCATCTGGGCCAACCTCGGGTTCACCTTCATCGTGGTGACCGCTGGACTGCAGGGCGTGCCGAAAGATCTCTACGAAAGCGCGTATGTCGATGGTGCTGGCGGCTTCAGTCGGTTCACCAACGTGACGCTGCCGATGATCTCGCCCACGCTGCTGTTCGCAACGGTGGTGCTGACCACTCGTGCGTTCCAGTCGTTCGGCGAGGTCGACCTTCTCACCGAAGGCGGACCCCTGGGCAAGACCACCACGCTCACGTACCTCGCATACGGTTCTGGCCTACCCACTTCTAACGACGACGGACTTCGGGCAACGGTCTCGGTGTTGCTGTTTGCGGTGCTGTTGGCGTTGGCGTTGGTGCAGTTCCGCGGTCTCGAAAAGAGGGTGCACTATGGCAATTGATCAGGTCTACGGCGCCCGCAAAGTGGGCCGCTACTTGCTGCTTACGTTCATGGCGTTCGTCGTCATCTTCCCCATCTACATGATGGTCGTGGGTGCGCTGAAGCCTGGCAACAAGGTGTTGGTCAATCCGTTGCTGCCCACCGATTTCACCACCGGCACCCTCACCGAGGCGTGGCGCACTGGCCACTTGGGTCGGGCGTTGTGGAACTCGGCGTACGTGTCGGTGCTCATCACGCTCGCGCAGGTGGTCACGTCGATTTTGGCTGCATACGCCTTTGCCTTCCTGCGCTTCCCGGGCAAGACATTTGTGTTCGTTGCGTTCTTGGCCACCTTGCTGGTGCCGCTTGAAGCCACGCTTACGGTGAACCGCCGCACGATGCAGAGCCTCAGCTGGATCAACAGTTACAAGGCGCTCACCATCCCATTTCTGGCGACGGCGTTTGGCATCTTCATGATCCGCCAAGTGTTTCTCACCATCCCCAAAGAGATGCATGAGGCCGCATCGATGGATGGTCTCGGACGACTCGGATTTCTGTGGCAGGTTGCTGTGCCGTTGTCGCGGCCCACCATTGGTGCGCTTACGTTGTTCAGCTTCCTCACGTCGTGGAACCAGTATTTGTGGCCCACGTTGGTCACCACCAACCAGAAGTTCAACACGGTTCAGACCGGATTGAAAACGCTCAAACTGGCCGCCATCGATAAGCCCAACTTGGTGATTGCCGGCACCGTGATTGTGGCGCTTCCGATCTTTGTGGTGCTGATTGCATTCCAGCGCCAACTCATTCGTGGTCTCACCGCTGGCGCGGTAAAGGGGTAGTGATGTCACGTCGAGTTGTGGTGTGCATGGTGGTCGTCGGTGGCGTGTTCGCCGCGTCGTGTCGATCGGGGCAGAGTCTCACCAATGCCGGAATCGATAAGGCGCCAACGCCTGTCACCGCGTCGACAGTGCCGGGGCAAACGACGGTGCCGCCAACGACGTTGCCGCGCAAGCTCGACTCGTTGCCGCCATGCGATGTCGCAGCGCTCGATACAGCCGCGGCCACGGCCCCTGTTGAGATCACGTTCTGGCATGGGCTCTCGAACGAGCTGGGTCGCGAACTCGAACGTCTCACCGGTGTGTACAACGCCGCGCAGAACAAAGTAAAGGTCACTCTTCAGTTCCAGGGCGGTTACGAAGAGACCATCGACAAGTACCTGCAGAGCAATACCGACAGCCGCCCCGACATGGTGCAGATGCCCGAGTACATGGTGCAGCAGATGATCGACACCAAGAGCATCGTGCCCACCCAGGCGTGTGCCGAGTCAGCGGACTACGACACGTCGGCGTTCTTGCCGCAGGCGCTTGGCGCGTATGCCACCGAAGGCGTGCAATGGTCGATGCCGTTCAACATGAGCGTGCCGGTGCTCTATTACTTGAAGCCACGCTTTACTGCCGCTGGCCTCGACCCCGAGGTGTCGCCTCGCTCGCTCGAGGAGTTGCTCGCCACGAGCAAGCAACTCGTGTCGTCGGGCGCATCTGCCTACAGCCTTGCGCTCGATAGCGACTTCGATGGCGGCGGCGGTTGGTACATCGAGCAGTGGTTGGCCAAGAGCGGCGAGTTCTACGCCGACAACGAAAACGGTCGCGCGGCGCCAGCAACCCATGTGCTCTACGACGGCGCCGGTGGTGTGAAGTTGCTCACCGCGTTGCAGTCACTGGTCACTGAGGGCGGCGCCGTATATGTGGGCGACAACGCCAGCGGGCAGGACACATTCTTGAAGCTGGCCGACGCAACAAAGCCTGCGGCAATGACCATCGGCACCTCGGCTGCGTTGGGTCCGGTGCTTGCGATTGTTCGCGGCGGCATCATCCCCGGTGTGCTCGAAAGCGAAGTTGGCGTTGGCCCGATGCCCGG
>JAPKZR010000240.1 GCA_026393695.1 Actinomycetota bacterium | reverse complement strand
ATGTCGACGCGCATGTCGTCGGACAACTTCGTGGTGCCTGCGGTGGGTGGAATGAGGCGATGCTGCATCGAGAGCAGCACTGCGGCGGCCTCAAGTGCACCAGCGGCGCCAAGGGGATGGCCGGTGACGCCCTTGATGCTGGTCATGGGTGGGCTCGAAGGGCCAAACACCACGTTCACGGCCTCGGCCTCGGCGGCGTCGTTGAGTGGCGTTGAGGTGCCGTGTGCGTTGATCTGGCGAATGTCGCCGGGCGCGAGATGCGCGTCGTCGAGGGCCAAGGTCATGCAGTTGATCGCACCGGTGCCGCCGGGGGCAGGCGCCGTGATGTGATGTGCGTCGGCAGTGCTGGCCGCACCCAAGATCTCGCCGTAGATAGTGGCGCCGCGAGCGACGGCCATGTCCCATTCTTCGAGGATGAACGTTGCTGAGCCTTCGCCCATCACGAAGCCGTCGCGGTCGGCATCGAACGGACGGCTTGATCCGGTTGATGACAGTGCGGTCATGTTGTTGAAGCCAGCGATCGAGGTGAGCGTGCCGGCGGCCTCTGATCCACCAGTAACCATCGCGTCGCAGCGGCCCCACGCAATGAGTCGAGCGGCGTAGCCAATGGCATGCGTGGCAGCGGCGCACGCGGTGCAGATGGTTTCGTTGGGGCCTTGCAATCCGTAGCGCATTGAGATGGCAGCGCCCGAAGCGTTGCCCATCATCATCGGCACCAAGAATGGCGACACACGGCGCTCGCCTTTTTCGAGGCGCAGTTCGATCTGCTCTTCGAGTGTGCGCAGGCCACCAATGCCGGTGCCATAGATAATGCCGAATCGACGTGGGTCGACATCGATCTTGCCGGCGTGCTCGAACGCCTCGGTGGCCGATGCCATCGCGAACTGCTCGACCGCATCGGCGCGGCGCGATTCTTTGGGGCTCGCGTAGTACGCAGAAGGATCCCAGTTTTCAAAGAAGATTGCTTTTGCGTCGGTGATGGCAGGGCCAAGCAGGCCCTGCCAAAACGCGTCTTTACCTAATCCACAAGGCGCGACCACTCCGTAGCCGGTGATGGCGACGCGCCGTCCGCGCCCTTCCATCAGAGTTTGCCGACAACCAACTCGTAGGCCTGACCAACGGTCTTGATGCCTTCGAGCTCGTCTTCGGGGACTTCGACGCCGAATTCTTCTTCGAGCGCCATCACGAGCTCGACGAGGTCGAGGCTGTCTGCGTCGAGGTCGTCGGCGAAGCGGGCGTCGGGCACGACTTGATCGTCTGATACCGACAACACGTCGACGGCGCACTTCTTAAAGCGAGCGAACAATTCCTGATTCATGGGTTACTCCGTTGTGAGGGGTCTTGTAATTGTTATGTATTGCGAGCGGTGGCGCCTAATGCCCCATGCCCAAGCCGCCATCAACAGGGATGATTGCCCCGGTGATGTAGGCAGCGTCGTCAGAAGCCAAAAAGGCTACGACTCCGGCGATTTCTTCTGGCGTGGCCATTCGACCAAGCGGCACGGCGGCAGTGAGCTCGGCGAGACGTTGCTCGCTGAGCGCTGCAGTCATGTCGGTGGCCACGGGGCCCGGCGCCACGACGTTGGCGGTGATGTTGCGCGATCCGAGTTCGCGGGCGATCGAGCGGGCGAGGCCCACCAAACCGGCTTTGCTGGCGGCGTAGTTGGCTTGTCCGCCCGAGCCCAACATGCCGACAACCGACGACATGAAGATCATCCGACCAGAGCGGGCGCGCAGCATGCCTTGGGCGCCGCGCTTGGCCACGCGGTATGCAGCGGTGAGGTTGGCATCGACCACGCTGGTGAACGATTCTTCGCTCATCCGCAGCAGTAGGCCATCGTTGGTGAGGCCAGCGTTCGAGACCAACACCTGCACCGGGCCGAACTGTGATTCGGCGAACGTGAACGCAGCATCGACATCGGCGGCCGAGGTGACATCGCATTTCACGCTGGCAAACCCAGCAGGTGGGGGAGAGCTGTTGTAGGTGACGACCACGTTGTCGCCGAGCGCGGCGAACCGTTGCGCGCAGGCAAGGCCGATGCCGCGTGAACCGCCGGTGATGAGCACGGTGCGGCTCATGGCTTGGCCCCGCCCCAGCGCAGCACGGTGCTTGCCGCGGTCATGCCGGCGCCGAAGCCAACGAGCAACACAAGATCGCCCTGCTCGACCCGGCCGTTGTCGAGTGCGTCGACCAACGCCAACGGAATCGAGGCGGCCGATGTGTTGCCCGTGTAATGCAGCACCGTGGAAGCGCGCTCGATAGGGATGCCGAGGCGATCGCATGCGGCTTGGATAATGCGCAGGTTGGCTTGATGGGGCACGACCAACTTGATGTCGTCGGCGGTGACGCCTGCGTGCTGCATCGACTTGGTGGCCGAGTCGACCATGATGCGCACGGCGCGACGGAAGACCTCTTTGCCTTCCATCTGAATGAAGCCGCCGACCTCGGTGTACAGAAATCGCTCGGCGCTGCCGTCGGCATCGAGATCCCAGCCGAGCAATTGTCCGGGGCCCTCGACATGCTCGAGCACTACGGCGCCCGAACCGTCGGCGAACAAGATGGCGGTGTTGCGATCGGTCCAGTCGGTGATGCGAGCCAGCGTGTCGGTGCCGATGACCAACACCTTGCGCGCACCCATCGCGATGAGTCCGTGGGCGTTGACCAAGCCGTACATGAAGCCCGAGCAGGCCGCGTTGATATCGAACGCTCCGCAGCGCAGGCCGAGTTCGTGTTGGACTGTGGCCGATGTTGCCGGCACCGTGCGGTCGGGGGTGGTGGTGGCCAAGATCAGCGCATCGATTTCGCTGGGGTCGATGCCGGCCATATCGAGTGCCTTGCGACCCGACTCAATTGAGAGCCCGGCGGTGGTGCCGCCGACGTGGCGTTCGCGAATGCCGGTGCGCTCGACGATCCAGTCGTCGCTGGTTTCGAACATGCCTTCAAGGTCTTTGTTGGTGAGCACCTTGGGCGGCAGTGCCGAACCCCAACCGGTGATGACGGCGCCACGGACGCCTTCGGGAATCTTGGGCATGTCAGACCGTCCTCAGCCAGGCAATGGGTTGGCGTAGCGTGATGCGTTCGCCGTTGACGGCGATGTAACTCTGCAGGATTCCGGCGAAGGCGGACCGAACTTCGGTCTCGCCGATGTGGCCCAGCACCATGCCCACCGTGACGGCGCAACCGTCGGCGATGTTGGGTAGGGGAGTGAACACGCCGGCGGCGGGGCTGACCACCAGTCGTTCGCTGGCAAACAAATGCTCGCCCTCGAACTGGGTGGTGGTGCGAGGAGAGTCGGCGTTGACCCATTCGATGAGCTTGTCGAGTTCTTCGGGGGTCGACACCGAGATGGTGCGAGCCGAGTCGACGGTGCGCTTGGCCATGCCGGTGAGCACGCCGCCGGGACCGAGTTCGGCGAAGCCGTGCACGCCGAGTTCGGCGAGGGTGAGCAGGCAATGCTTCCAGCGCACCGGGCTGCTGAGCTGAGCCGACAACAGGCTGGCCCACACGGCGCCAGTGTCGTGAGCGAGTGCATCGACATTGCTGACAACAGGAACTTCGGTGTCGCGAGGGTTTGCCTCGGCGATGGCCTGGCGCAGTCGGTCACGTGCTGGGGCCATGAACGGAGTGTGGAACGCGCCGCTCACTTGCAGCGGCATCACCTTTTTGGCACCGAGTTCTTTGGCGACGATGGTTGCTGCGGCGATGCCTTCGAGCGATCCGGCGATCACGACTTGACCGGGAGCGTTGAAGTTGGCGACCCACACATCGCTATCGGCTCGCCGACAGGCAATCTCGACGAGGTCGTCATCGAGGCCTAACACGGCGGCCATCGTGCCGGGGTTGTTGATGCCAGCGTGATGCATGGCGTCGGCTCGTTCGCACACCAGGCGCACGCCGTCTTCGAAGCTGAGCGCGCCGCTTGCTGTGAGCGCTGTGTACTCGCCGAGGCTGTGGCCGGCGCAGAAGCTGGGTTCGATACCGAGACGCTCGACGGCGTCGAGCACCATCAGGCTGGAGACGAACGTGGTGAGTTGCGCGTTGCGTGTGTCGCGCAGTTCTTCGGCGTCGGCATCGAGTAACAGACGGGCCACGTCGCGCTCGGCGTACGTGGATGCCTCTTCGACAAGCTCCCAGCTTTCGTGATCAGCCCAAGGGCGTCCCATGCCCGGCCGTTGTGACCCTTGGCCAGGGAAGGTAAAAGCAAGCATGTGCGGTGGTTGATCTCCTCGTGCGGGTGGTGCCCTTGACGGCAGAGGTTAGACGGTGGCGGCGACGCGCACGGGCTACCCGTGGGTAGCAAGACAACATGGTTCTTGGCGACGGGTTGTCTCGACGCGGCGCGTGGCTACACTGGCCGTTCACTTGCCCGAGTGGCGGAATGGCAGACGCGGAGGACTCAAAATCCTTTGTTGGCAACAACGTGTGGGTTCGAGTCCCACCTCGGGCACTACTTGTCGGACCTCAGTCCAACAAGTTCATCGGCTTCAGCCTCAGCGTGGGAGGTAATGCTCGGCGCGAACGCGTAGGGCGGTCTCGAGTGCCGTGATCGTGACATCGCGGGCTAGCTCAGCGAGGCGGTCGAGCACGGCGGCTACCTCGGGCAATGGTGTGCCTTCCAACGTTGGGAGTAGTTGGCTTTCGAAAAGATCGACAAAGCGATCCGCCACGGTGCCCATGGTCGTCGCTAACACGTTCCACTCGTCGAGCACGGTCGCAGGATGTACCCCCAGCTTCATCAGGGCTTCTCCGATTTCGAGGAATCGCCGATCGCTCATGATTGCGTCGCTTGCTTCAAGGCGAACGAGTCCGGCGGCCATTGCTCGGGCGATCAGTTCTGGATTGATTTGGTCGCCGCCTAATCGCTGAAAGAGCTCGGCCACCGGCAGCCGAAGTGGCTCTGGCTCTGACCACGAGCGAAGCCCTAGCAGTTCTGACATGGGTGCTCCGCGGTCGTGACTTTCCAGCAGGTCGGCGATGCCAGCGAGGGAATGTCCGCGTTGTTGCAGATCGGCGATCAGGCGAAGGCGGTCGACATGCGAACGGTCGTACACGGCGACGCGCCCTCGTTTGGACGGTGGTGCCAACAGCCGCTTGGCCTGGTACATGCGCACGGTGGTGGTCATCGTGCCAACCTCTCGAGCAAGTTCGTCAACGGTGAATTCGCCGGCGTTGCTTGAGCGTTGGGGTGCTGCAGTCATGGCTTGACTATACACGATGACTGTGATAGTAATCATTCACATAGTTATTGTGTACATCAAATCAATTGGAGTCATCATGAAATACCGTGTCCTGCTCGTTGGCCTTGTCGCACTCGCGACGGTCGGTTGTGCTTCGGCCGCCGAGGGCACTTCTGCAACACAACTCGCCACTACGTCGTCAACGATCTACGACATCTCAAGTTGCGTCATCAAGCCCTTCGCCGAGTGCCCAAACAAGTTCCTCTCGAACGACGTGCAACCCATCGACCTCTCAGGCGTGGATCTGCACGGGGCAAATCTTGTGGAAACGACACTGGAACATGCCAACTTGGACGGGTCGAACCTGTCTGGCGCAAATCTCGACTATGCCTCTCTGTCCTTCGCAAGCCTCCGCGGGGCCGACCTTCGATACGCCTCTCTCGGTGAGTCGAATCTTTACGCCGATTTGACCGGCGCGAATTTAACGGGAGCCAATCTGGTCGGCGCTCGCGCATCGGGTGCGAATCTGACGAACGCGAACTTGACCGGGGCCAACCTGACCAACGCCCGGTTGGACCTCGCCAATCTGAAAGGAGCGAACCTGAAGGGGGCGATCATTGACAACGTGATCTGGGATCACACCACGTGCCCGGATGGTTCGAATAGTGACGCGAACTTCCACTGCGGATACCCGTGATGTCGCCAACCGATTATCGCACGACGGTGCTGCTGGTCATTATCGGCATCGTCGCAACCGTTCCACTTGGGCTGTCGGTCATTGCAGATTCGATTCTTCGGCCGGGGCGACGGACACTGCTGGTCTGCGCCATTGGTGCGGTCGTCTCGCTCGTGATCCCGCCGGGTTCCGTCGCTGCGCTGTGTGCCACTCCATGGCTCGGCCTGGCCGGCTTCACATTGGCTCGATCGCTTGTCGCGTGGTGCAGACACAGCGCGGGACGCCGATGGACGATTACGGATCTGCTGCCCCTTGTGGCGCTCGGATGGTGGACGAACGCTGCGTTGTGGCTGCTGGCTCACCGCAGTGGCATCAAGCCGTTCGGGTTTGACCGAGTCATAGCCCTGCTCACTGTCGGTCATTTCCACCATGCAGGATTCGGACTGACAGTGCTGTTCGCCGCGGTGCTTCGGTTGCGGCGGCGAGGGTTGCTGCGTGGTGCGGCCGTGGCCCATCAAATGGGCATGGCCGCCGTGGCGTTGAGCATCGCTTTCGTCGACCGCCTTGGAGTTGTGGGTGCTGCGCTCATCTTCGTGGCCGTCGCTATCTGGTCGGTCAACGCGCTTTGTCTACTGAGGTGCTACGGCGAACACTCGTCGACACGTCGCTTGCTGGTGGTATCAGCGTTGTCGCCGATGCTGCCAATGGTGCTCGCAGTCGCTTGGTCGTTGCGGCCGTTCCTTTCTCATCCAGTTGTCAGCACCGTCGAGACAATGCTTCGGTACCACGCCATGCTCAACGCGGTAGGCCTCGTGATCTGCGGACTGCTCGCCCTGCGAATCGCAACGGGCCACGGCGCGCTGGCCCGCCAAGAATCAACACAGCGAGCTCATCATGTGGTCATTGGCTGAGCCCACCGGAGCGCAACTTGATGACCTGCGATCGAGCCTTGCGTCGCACCCGGTGCCTACTGGCGCCGGACTGCTCGGCCGAGGCGACCTCGCAGCCCGACGCACCGGCGTGTTATCCGCCAACCGCAGTCTTTGGATTGTGGCCGGCGACGCCAGCGTTGTCGGCCATGGCGTCACGGACTTTCGTCTGGCCGCCGCCTCCGTGCACGACTGGGTGATGTTCGACCAATCGTGGACTTCACTTGCTGAGCCGACGACGCCTATCGAGTTGGGAGCGACCGTGGCCTTGTCGGTACAGATGTTTGGCAGCTGGTGGAGTTGCGGGTGCCGCATCACTCAGGTTCGAGACGAGCCATCGAGCTTCTCGTTCGACTACAGGGCGCTGCCGGGACATCCCGAACGTGGCGATGAACGCTTCGAGGTGCGGATGAATCCTGAGGGTGATGTTGTGTTCGCAATCACCGCCGCGTCACGCCCGGGTCGATGGTTCACGTGGCTTGCGTTGCCGGTGACGCTGCGAGCGCAACGCCGTTTCCGCCTCGGGGCGATCGACGCGATGCGAGCGGCGATCCGGTTGGCCTCGAATGAGGTTCTACCCACGCCAATCGAATGAGCTCTTGGTTACCTGGTGATTAAGGCAAGATCACGAAGTGCGTAGCGCAGGTGTTCGAACTCTGCTTCGAACACCACGTGAAAGCACAGCGCTGTCGGCGCGGAGCACGTTCCCGTATTGCCGCTGACCCGTGACGTCGATGTATTCAAACGTTCTGATAATGCGCAGGGTTAGGCGACGTCGGACCACAGTGGTGGTGGCGCGGTTGGTGTGGGTGGGGTGTCGGGTTGGGTTCGTTGTGATGGTTCGGGTTTTCGGTTGTTTGCGCCGTGGGGTGGGCAGTTGATGGTGGTGCCGTTGGGGAGGTTGATTTGGGTGTTGTTGGCGTTGCCGGTGATGGT
>JAPKZR010000076.1 GCA_026393695.1 Actinomycetota bacterium | reverse complement strand
TGATGACCAACGCAGCAACGTGGCTAACGCAAGATCGTTGGACGATGCCCGAGCGTGGTTGTGAAGCTGCAGCGTGACGCTGGCCGACGCATGGTCCTTAAGCCCGCGACCGATGCCCTCGAGTTGCACGCCACTTCGCAACAGCACGGCGGGTGAGTGAATGGCGCCTGCGCACACAATGACTTCGCCAGCGTCGATCACTTCGCCATCGGCGAGGCGAACCCCAACTGCACGGGCGCCGTCGAGCAACACGCGATCTGCTAACGCGTCGCCGCGAATGCTGAGGTTTGCACGATCACGTGCGGCTTCGAGATACGCATCGTTGGTAGATACCCGTCGACCATTCATCCGCGTCAGCCACGCTGGCCCTACGCCAAGCGCACCGGCCTGCAGATAGTCGTCGCAGGCACTATGACCGAGCAACTGCGCGGCCTCGACTAACGCCGTGTCGACACTTCCCCACTCCGCCCGAGATGGCTGGCTGAGCATCGCTGTGAGTCGGCCAAACACAGGCGCCACATCGGCCCACGACCAACCCTCGCAACCCAGATCGCGCTGCCACCGGTCGTAGTCGTCGGGCACGCCCCACATGCCGATCATCGCGTTCACTGCCGACGACCCACCGATGCCCCTGCCGCGCCGATACACGCTCTCAGGCCCATCCTCAGTCCGCTGCGCAACAAGGTTCGGATACATGCGACCCGGTTCGGCGAGCGCGTCGAGAAACGAGTTACCGGCGATAGACGCTGGCGTCTGCGCACTGCGGTGATCGGGGCCGGCCTCAAGCAGCAGCACCTGATGGGTGGCCGACTGCGACAGCCGTGAGGCCAACACAGCGCCGGCCGAGCCCGCACCAATGATCACCGTGTCGTAGCGCACCGACTACGCCGGATCCGGTGTTGTCTGAGCTTCGCTCCAGCGGCGATACACGTCGGCAAACATCTGTTGCGTGGGCAGCATCAGCAACGATGCTCCACCGTCGACGCACAACGTTTGGCCAGTAATGAAGTTGCCCGATGGGCCGCACAAGAACAACGCTGCCTTGGCGACATCGTCGCTGGTTCCCATTCGACCTAGCGGCGTGACCTCGCGCAGCGCCTGAATGGCCGACTCGATTTTGAAGACGCGCTTGGTCATCGGCGTTTCGATGAGCGACGCGGCAACCGTGTTGAACCGAACCTGCTTGGCCCCGTATTCGACAGCCGCGATCTTCGAGGCGTATTCAACACCTGCCTTCGCGCTGGCGTAGGCGGCAAGGCCGTTCGATGGGTTGTGGGCCGTGAGCGAACTGATCGACAAGAAGGCACCGCCACCCGAGGCCGCCATTGCATTGCCGAAATGGCGCATGCAGTACATCGCTCCGCTGAGCTGAACGGCCAACATCGCGTCGAGCTTGGCTGGCGTGAGGTCGGCCAGTGGCGTGCTCTGCTCGTAGCCCGCGCAGTTCACAGCGATATCGATCTTGCCGTATGTCTGCGTGGTCAATTGCTGAAGGGACTGCACCTGTTCGTCGTCGGTGATATCGCAATCGACTCCGAGTCCGCCAACCGACGCGGCAACCTCGTTGACGAGATCGACGCGGCGTCCGGCTACTACAACCGTCGCGCCCTCGGAAGCGAACAGCCGCGTGATCGACTCACCGAACCCGCTGTGACCGCCAACGACAACAGCCACCTGACCATCGAGAATCCCCATGCCCGTAATCTAGGGCTGCCGAGCAGTCTCTCTTGGCAACCCAGCAAGGTGAGCGTGATCGTTGTAGCGAACAAGGCGCCACCGGCCAGGCTTCACGAGCTGCATCTCGGTGATCGAAGTATTCAACGTGTTGATTTCGAACACACCCAACTGAGCGGTGCGAAGCGCTTGGCGAAGGGCCGCGTCGATCACGCCGCCGTGGCATGCAACCACGATGGTCTTGCCCTCGTTAGCGCGCAGGGTTTGCGAGATTGCCTCGCCCACACGTAGCTGAAACGCCGCCAATGTCTCGCCACCCGGAAAGCCCACGCTGAACGGGTCTGTCTCATGATCGTGACGTCCGTAGCGCGCTACGTATTCGTCGAAGGTCATGCCGTCGCACACCTCGCCGGGATCATGCTCGCCAAAGCCCTCGACGATGTCGATATCGATATTGCCAAACGCCGGAGCGATGATCTCGGCAGTTTCTCGAGCCCTCGGGAACTGACTGCTCACGAGCACATCGGCAGAAATCTCTGCGGTGGCGGCGAGTCGGTCGCGTAGACGTTCGGATTGCTCACGGCCCAGCGGCGACAGCCCCGAACACGTTCGAAAGCCCCCGATGCGGCGAGCGACAGTTGTGTTCGATTCACCGTGGCGAATCATGATGAGGCGGGTCACAGGCCTCTCAGAATACGCATGCTGCGGTCCGGCCAGACAGTCCGGCGGGCCCGCCGCCTGACTTTTCGTTCAATCCCGACGACCCGAACCGGCATTGCACCTAAGGTCACGTTGCAACATACTGCTGCGCCCGAAGGAGGCCCACCTTGCCAAGCCCTTCGTCTTCTCGTCCCGCTGGTCGCCACGACCGCGAGACATTCTTCGATCGTTTCGAAGCCCTCACGTTCGACGATGTCGTCATCGTGCCCGGTTACAGCGAGGTGCTGCCCGACTCGGTCGATACCTCTGCCGTGTTTGCGCGCGACATCAATCTGGCTGTGCCGCTCGTGTCTGCGGCAATGGACAAAGTCACCGAGTCCCCCATGGCCGTTGCGATGGCACGCGAGGGCGGCATCGGTGTCATCCACCGCAACCTCTCCATCGAAGACCAAGCGGCCGAAGTACAAAAGGTGAAGCGCAGCCAGAGCGGCATGATCACCGATCCGGTCACGCTCACTCCTACCGCAACGCTGCACGAAGCCGAAGCGCTGATGAACCGTTTCAAGTTCAGTGGCGTGCCCATCATCGATCACGATGGCCGCCTTGTTGGCATTCTCACCAACCGCGACATCCGGTTCTGCGGAGGCTCCGACTTCGATCGACCCGTCGCCGATTTCATGACGAGCGAGCGGCTCATCACCGCAGCCGTCGGCACCACGCTCGAAGAAGCCAGAGCCACATTGCAGAAGTACCGCATCGAGAAGTTGCCACTGGTCGACGACCAAGGTTTCTTGCGTGGCCTCATCACGGTCAAAGACATCCTCAAGCGCCAAGAGTTCCCGAACGGCACACGTGACTCCAAGGGTCGCCTCGCATGCGCAGCAGCTGTTGGCGTCGGACCCGATGTCGAAGATCGCGCCGAAGCACTCGCCGCTATGGGTGTCGACGCATTCGTCATCGACACCGCACACGGGCACTCGGCGGGGGTCATCAAGACCATCGAGCGCCTTCACGCTGGATGGCCATCGATCGCCATCGTGGCCGGCAACGTGGTCACCGAAGAAGGCGTCGAAGCACTTGTGGCCGCAGGCGCCGACGCCGTGAAGGTGGGCGTCGGAGCCGGATCTATCTGCACCACGCGTGTGGTCTCGGGTGCCGGCATGCCACAGCTTTCGGCTATCTACTTCACCTGCCTCGCCGCTCGTCGTTTGGGAATTCCGGTCATTGCCGACGGAGGCATCACCTACAGCGGCGATGTCGTCAAGGCCATCGCAGCCGGGGCCGAAACCATCATGCTCGGCTCGTTGCTCGCCGGCACCGAAGAGGCGCCAGGCGAACTCGAGCTGTTCGAGGGTCGGCGCTACAAGAGCTATCGCGGCATGGGTTCGCTGGGCGCGATGTCGGGCCACGGCGCCGACCGCTACGCCAGCGGCCAAGCACCCAGCGGCACCCGCAAACTTGTGCCCGAGGGCATCGAGGGTCGCGTGCCATTTGCGGGCGGACTCGGCGATGTCACCTACCAACTCGTTGGCGGCCTTCGCAGTGGCATGGGCTACGCAGGGGCCGGCACGCTGCAGGCGCTACGCGACACGGCTCGATTCATGAAGGTCACCACCGCCGGACGCGAAGAGTCGCATCCGCACGACGTGACCATCACCAAAGAGGCGCCGAACTACCAGCGCAGCTAGCGCCCGCCCACAACATCGCCACCGCCTTCAACACTCCGGAGTCCCCCAGGTTCCCCCCGGTTTCTCGGTTTGTTGAAGGCAGTTGGTCGAGGGTCGACCAATAGTCTTCAACAAACGTGGGAGGGCGACAAACGTGGGACGCCGACGCGGGGCTTAGGCGAGCTTTTCGACGAAGGCTTCGAGCTGACGCAAGTTGCGACACTCGTATACGCCGTCGGTGTGAGTTCCGTAGTCGCCCACGATTGAGTCGCCGGTGTTCCAGTAACTGCGTGGCTCGGGGTTCAGCCAATAGACATGGCGGGCCTTCTGGCGGATGTTCTTCACGACCCACGCCTGACTGGCGTGATAGTTGTTGCGAGCATCGCCGAGCAACAGCACCGTTGTCTTGGGGCCAACGTCTTTGCCGTACTTGTCCCAGAACACTTCGAACGCGTGGCCGTAGTCGCTGTGACCATCGACCCAGACCACATCGGCCTCGGTGTTCACCCGATGAATTGCTTCGCTGATGTCTTCGACACCCTTGAAGTATTCGGTTACCTCATCGAGGCCGTCGATAAACACAAACGAGCGAACCTTGCTGAACTGCCCCTGGATTGCATAGACCAGCATCAGCGTGAAGCGAGCAAATGCCGCAACCGAACCGCTGATGTCGGCAATCACCATGAGTTCGGGCTTGGCCGGACGTGGGTACTTGAACTTGGGATCGGCCGGAACGCCGCCGTACGACAGCGAGTGACGAACGGTGTTGCGGAAGTCGAGCGGACCCTTGCGACCATGGCGACGCTTGCGCGCCAACCGTGCGGCCAGTTTGCGGGTGAGCGGGTAGAGCGACTTCTTCAGGTTCTGCATTTCGTCGCGTGACGCATGCATGAACTCGACGTCTTCGGGCAACGGCTTACGCAGGGTCTTGGCCATTGCCTCGGCCCCACGATCGGCAACGAGGCGACGACGGATCTCGGCTTCGATCTCTTTCTTGAATTGATCGATGCGGCTGTCGTATTCGTCTTTCTCGAGGCGCTCTTCCAGTGGGGTGAGTTCGCCGCCAACTTCTTGACGACTCGCCTCCATCAGCTTTTCGAGCATGCCTTCGAGATCGAGATTACGAAGCGTGCGATACAGGTAATACGTGCCACCCACTGGGCGGCCGGGCTCCATGCCAGCAAAACGCTGCACTGACTGCTTGGCCAAGGCACGCATCATGCCCTGATCACCCTTCATCAACGCCTTCATGAGGAGATTCATCATCTCTTCGGGCGTCAACGCCTCCATACCGCCACCACCAGCGCCCTTGCCTTCGCCTTGGCCCTGCTGCTGCTCTTGCATCTCGCGCCACATCTCGTCGAGTTCGCTCTCGTCGCCATCGACGAGTTTGTACTCGGGTCCGCGAAGGCTGAAGTACACCTCGAACACGGTTTCGAACGCGCGCCAATGGCTGTTGTTCTTCACCATCGTGGCGCCGAGCGCGTACTTAAACGCGTCTCGGTCCTCGATCGGGATGTGCTGGATGGCCTCCATCGCGTCGAGGTTCTCGGTCAGCGAAACAGGTATGCCCGCGTTGCGAAGCTCTACGACGAAGCCGGCGAGAAGATCAATCATGAGACGAGGCCTTGTACGCGCCCACTACTTCTTGGCTTCGACGGACAACTCTTTGGCGGCCTTGGCAATGTCGGTCTGGTACTTGAGCAGAACGTGCAAGGTCTCTTTGGCCTGTTGCGCATCGATGTTTTGCACACCGAGCAGCACCAGCGTGCGCGCCCAGTCGATGGTTTCGCTGACGCTTGGCGCCTTCTTCAGATCGAGTTGACGCAGGCTGCGCACAATGCGCGCAATCTGATCGGCCATGTTCTCGGTGACGTCAGGAACGCGAGTCATCACGATCTGCTTCTCACGCTCGAGCTCTGGGTAGTCGACATGCAAGAACAAGCAACGGCGCTTGAGCGCCTCGGACAGTTCGCGAGTGTTGTTCGACGTGAGGAACACGAGCGGAATCTGCTTGGCCGTGATGGTGCCCAACTCGGGGATACTCACCTGATACTCGGAAAGGATTTCGAGCAACAACGCCTCGGTCTCAACCTCGACACGGTCGACTTCGTCGATGAGCAACACCACTGGATCTTCGGCGGTGATGGCCTCAAGCAACGGGCGGGTCAACAAGAACTCGTCGGAGAAGATGTCGTCGTGCACATCGCTCCACGAGTCACTGCTCTTGTCGGCCTGAATGCGCAGCAGCTGCTTTTTGTAGTTCCACTCGTAGAGGGCCTTCGACTCGTCGAGGCCTTCGTAGCACTGCAAACGGATCAAGCGAGCGCCAAGCATCTCGGCGACGCTCTTGGCCAACTGGGTCTTACCGGTGCCTGCTGGGCCCTCAACAAGAACTGGTTTACCGAGACGATCGGCCAGGAATACGACACCGGCGATCCCTTCGTCAGCAAGGTAATTCTCGGCGCGAAGCCCTTCGCGTACCGACTGAACAGATTCAAAGCGTGTTCCCATACGGATCGCACCCTAACCGCACGGTTCGTCGGCGCCTCAATCGAGTTACACCTTCGTTACTAAAGCCGTACTATGCGCAGGTGAACAACGACGCGCTCGGGGGACGAGGTATGTTGCGATCCAACGTCGTCGTCACGTTGGGCACAGCATTGTCCCGGCTGACCGGGTTGATTCGCATTGTCGTTTTCAGCATCATCATCGGACAAACCGCATTGGCCGACGCATACGACGGCGCCAACAACAGCCCCAACGCGATCTACGAGCTCTTGCTCGGCGGCATTCTGTCGGCGAGCCTCGTGCCGCTGTTCACCAAACACGCCGAACAAGAAGACGACGAAGCCACCACCGCTGTGGTGACCGTGGCCGTGTTGGCACTCACCGCAATCACCGCAGTCGCATTCGTCGCTGCGCCGTGGATCTTTCACCTGTTCTCGTTCAATCCTCCGAGCACCATCAACGCCACGCAGTACCGCGATGTCGGCTCGTCGCTCGCCCGCATCTTTTTGATCCAGATCTTCTTCTACGGCCTGTCGGCACTTGGCGCTGCGTTGCTCAATGCGCGCCGACGCTTCTTTGCCGCAGCGTGGTCACCGGTGCTCTCGAATCTGGTCATCATCGTGAGCCTGTTGCTCATTCCTGGCGTGGTTGGCCACAAAGACATCGAACTCGGCGAGGTGTTATCGAACACCAGCCTGCGGCTGATGCTCGGCTTCGGCGCTACCACCGGCATCGCGGTGATGGCAATCGCGTTGCTGCCGGCGCTGAAGAAGGCGCATGTGCCACTGCGCTTCAACGCCAACTTCCGCCATCCGGCGGTACGCAAACTCGTGCAGCTCTCGGGATGGACCCTTGGCTACGCAATTGCCAACCAGGTCTCCATCGTGGTCGTGAAGAACCTCGCCCTCGGTTCGGGCGAAGGCCAACAGGCGGCGTACACCGCAGCCTTCACCTTCTTCGTGCTCCCCCACGGCTTGCTGGCAGTATCAATCGCAACCACCTTCGTGCCCGAACTCTCTCGCTTTGTGACCCGCGGCGACAAAGCAGCGTTCATCGATCGCACGTCGCTCGGCATCCGCATGGTGGCATTGCTCACCTTGCCCGCCGGTATTGGCTTATTCGTTCTGCGCCGCTCGATCATCGGCGGCATCCTGCAACACGGCCGCCTCAATGCGCTGCAGGCGCTCAACACCAGCCGGGCGCTCGGCGGATTCGCCGTCGGTCTCGTGGGGTTCAGCGTGTACCTCTTTGTGTTGCGCGGCTTCTATGCCCATCAAGACGCGCGCACGCCGTTCATCATCAACCTCGGCGAGAACGCGCTCAACATCGTGCTCGCATGGATACTCGTTGGCCGCTATGGAGTGCTCGGCCTCGGACTGTCGTTTGGCATTGCCTACTTGGCCAGTGCTGTCGTTGCGCTCTTGGTGCTGAGCTACAAGGTGCCTGGATTCGAACTGCGCCCCATTTACGAAAGCATGGGGCGCATGTTGTTGGCCTCAGCGATCATGGGCGAGGTCGTGTGGTTGTTCGCTCGCCACGTGGGCACCAATGCTGGCGACGGAGCGATACCGCGAGCGCTGCTGGGCACCATCATCGGCGCCGGCGTGTACGTGGCCGTGTTGACCCTGTTGAAGGCGCCCGAACTCACGTTGATCAGCGACCGCTTGCTCCGCCGCCGCCACAGCGAGGTCTAAGCGACCACAGTCGGCGGCCGGCGCACGCAACTCACGCAGCTCAGCTCAGCGAGGCAACAGCACCAGATCGTCGCGATGAATCACTTCGTGAGCAATCTGCGGGGCAAGATCGCGAGTGCTTCGCCCAGCATTCACGCGCACCACGGCCGACGAAACCGCAGCCATGCCACGGGCGAACACAATGCCTTCGGCATCACGCACTTCGATGGTGGAACCCTCTTCGAAATCACCATCAACCGCGGTGACTCCTGCCGGCAACAACGAAGTGCCTCGCTCGACCAATGCTCTCGCCGCCCCGCCATCGACCGTGACCGAGCCATCGACCTGACTGGCGAAACCAATCCATAGCTTGCGCGCAGGCAAGCGTCGATCGCTGGGCTCAAAGGTGGTGCCCACCGAGACGCCCGCAACAGCATCGACCAACACATTTGGACGCAACGCTTCGGCGATGACCGCGCGCACGCCTGACCAACTCGCGAGGCGCGCCGCACCCAGCTTTGAAGCCATGCCACCACTGCCACGATTGGTGCCTGTTGAGCCAGCCGAGACCGAGAGCAAAGGATCATCGGCGGCAACGTTGCTGATCAACGTGGCGTCGGGATTCGTACGCGGATCGGCCGTGTACAAGCCGGGCATGTCGGTGAGCAGGACCAGCACATCGGCGCTCACGTTGTGAGCGACAAGCGCCGCGATGCGATCGTTGTCGCCGTAACGAATCTCGTCGCTGGCAACAGTGTCATTTTCGTTCACGATAGGAACGCAACCAAGTTCGAGCAAACGAACCAGCGTGTCTCGGGCGTGCAGATACTGATGACGGTTGGCGAAGTCGTGGGGCACCAACAGCACTTGCGCAGCAACGACACCATGACGAGCGAACTGCTGGTTGTACTCCTGCATCAGCCGTGGCTGGCCAGCAGCAGCAAGGGCCTGCAACGACAACACATCGGTTGGCCGTGCCTCAAGACTCAACGCCGCCACACCCGCTGCGATTGCGCCCGAACTCACCAAAATGACTTCGTGGCCCTGCTGTCGAAGCGCTGCCAATTGATCGCACAGCGACGCGATCACGTGCACCTGAATCACACCAGATGCATCGGTGAGCGACGATGTTCCGACTTTGGCGACGACCCGCATTTACAGATCCGGCTCGTACTCGAAGCTGAACTCACCGATCCACACGACGTCTCCATCCTGAGCGCCGGCACGGCTCAGCAGGCGATCGACACCAAGCTTCTTCAACCGCTCGTCGATCCAGTTCAGTGCCTCTGGCGTGGTCACGTCGTTCAACGCAACGACGCGCTCAACATTGCGGCCGCGAACACGGAACTGGTTCTCGTCGATGCGCTCGACAACTGCACCATCGACCTCAGGACGAATGATGACAATGCCTTCTTGGTCGGGCTGCTCGTGGCGAACCTTCGAGACCAACTCGGCCAACTTGCCCACGAGCACCCGTAGGCCCTCGGTGGTGATGGCACTGATACGTAGGCCGTCCCACTCGGTCTCGAAGCCGACATCGTTCTTGGTGCCAACGACAAAGCGAGGACGCTCGAGTAGTTCGGGCTCGTAGTTACCAAGCTCGCCCAACAAGATGCGCTCTTGCTCGGCTGGCGACACGCCATCGGCTGATTCGAGATCGACCAACACGCACAACACGCGGGCGCGCTCAATGTGGCGCAGGAACTGATGGCCGAGGCCACGTCCTTCGCTAGCGCCTTCGATGAGGCCGGGAATGTCGGCGACGATGAACTCGGTGTCGCTGTCGACGCTGACAACACCGAGGTGCGGTTCGAGCGTGGTAAACGGATACGCCGCAATCTTCGGCTTTGCTGCGCTAATGCTGCTGATGAGCGTGCTCTTGCCAGCGTTGGGGAAACCCACCAAGGCGACATCGGCCATCAGTTTGAGGTCGAGCTTGAGCCACTGATCGACACCATGCTCGCCCTGCTCGGCATAGTTCGGGGCACGACGACGGTTTGACCAGAACTTGGCATTGCCACGGCCGCCACGACCGCCAGCAGCAGCGAGCCAACGGTCGCCGTGATGAACGAGGTCGGCGAGCAGTTCGCCGGTGTACATGTCGCGAGCAATGGTGCCCTCGGGAACCATGACCTCGATACCTTCGCCGCGCTTACCGTGTTGATCCTTGCCCTTTCCGTGCACGCCGTCCTTGGCGCGACGGTGGGGATGATCACGGAACGCGAGCAGCGAAGCAACGTTGCGAGTGGCTACGAGCCAGACATCGCCGCCCTTGCCTCCATCGCCACCGTTCGGTCCACCCATGGCCTCTGGACCTTCGCGACGGAACGACACACAGCCGGCACCACCATCGCCTCCGCGGACATTTAGTTGGGCTTCGTCGACAAATCCACTCATAGGGCAAATGCAGGCTATCTGTCAGCAGTAGTCGGTGGTCGCCGATTGCACCGCGTATCCTGCGAGACATGGACGAATCGGTGCAAGAACGGGCTCAGCGCTGGGCCGCCACGATGTCTGGGCATCAGGTCGCAGGCATCCAATTGGCCCATAGTGACTCGTGGGCCGGGCCGGGCAGCACCGAACTCGTCGATCGCCGCAGCAGCGAAGAATCCCAAGATGCCTCGATGGCACGCCTCGCCACCCGAGCCAGCGGCGCGGGCGATCGGGTCATCGACGAAGCGGTCGACACATATCGCACCTGCTTCGAACGCGACCGCGACCGCATTCTGCACGCCTCGTCGTTTCGCCGCCTTGCCGGCAAGACCCAAGTGTTCGTCTTTCCCGACGATCACCAGCGCACACGCCTCACCCACGCGCTCGAAGTGGCCCAGGTGGCCGTGTCGATCTCGCGGGCCCTCGGCTTAAACCTGGCGCTCACTGAGGCCATCGCGCTCGGCCACGACTGCGGTCACGGCCCGGGCGGCCACGCCAGCGAAGACGCCCTATCGCCCTATGTGCCTGGCGGATACGACCATGCGCTGTGGGGCGCCGATGTCACCTTAACCTCGCTCAACTTGTGCTCCGAGACCCTCGATGGCATCCGTAATCATTCGTGGTCACGGCCAGCGCCGGCAACCCCCGAGGGCGAGGTGGTGTCATGGGCCGATCGCATTGCCTACGTGTGCCACGACTTCGAAGATGCAGTAGCCGCCGGAATCGTGGCACCCGACATGTTGCCCGCGTTAGTTCGCGACCGCTGTGGCGCCACCCGCTCGCGCCAACTCGGTGCGTTCGTGCACGCAATGACCGATGCTGCGGCGCAAACAGGGCGCATCGGCATGGTCAACGACTACGCCGCAGCGCTCAGCGAGTTTCGCCAATTCAACTACGAGCACGTGTACCTGCGGCCGGCCTCACAAGCACAGGCAAGGGCTGTCATCGCCCTGCTGCAGGCCCTCGTCGAGCATTACGCCGATCGACCCAACCTGCTCGCCGATATCGACACCCAGCACCACATCGACCATCAACACAGCGCCGTGCCGGTTGCCGGCATTCAGGCGGGCAGCGCCGAAGCCCTGCACTCAGCAGTTCGCTACGTGAGCGGCATGACCGATCGATTTGCCTGTCGCCAAGCGATGATGCTGCTGGGTTGGAGCGCCGATCGGCTACCGCACGGCGTGGGCATGGCCGAATAGTCGACCGAGATCGACCGAAGTCGAGCCGAAAAAGACTGAACCCGGCCACAAGGGCCGGGTCAGAAAGAACTCAGTGAAGAACTGATTTACTCAGGGACAATCACGTTGATAACACGGCGGCCACGGCGCTCGCCGAACTGCACGTTGCCAGCCTTGAGAGCGAACAAGGTGTCGTCCTTGCCGATGCCCACGTTGATGCCTGGGTGGAACCGAGTGCCGCGCTGGCGGATCAAGATGGTTCCGGCTGTGATGGACGATCCACCAAATGCCTTGACGCCGAGGCGCTGTGCATTGGAATCACGACCGTTGCGAGTAGACCCGCCACCTTTTGTCTTTGACATGGCTCAGCCCTTTGCGATCGATGTGATTTCGACGACGGTGTACTTTTGACGGTGCCCGTAGCGCTTGCGCTGGTTCGTGCGGCGCTTGTAGGTGAAGCCGTCGATCTTGGGTCCCTTTGCGGTGCCGATGACTCGGCCCGTAACGGTGACACCTTTCAGCTCGGCAGGTGTAGCCAATACTGAGTCGCCGTCGACGAACAGAACAGGAGTGAAGGAGACGTCGGCGCCGTCTTCAGCCCCGAGTAGCTCGACCTGCAATTGCTGGCCTTCTGCGACACGTTCCTGCTTACCGCCGGTTGCGATTACTGCGTACATAACGGGTGAGATCCTATCGTCGTTGGGTGACTACACCAACAAGATGTTGGGGTCATTTCAAATGGCTGGCTGGCGCAAGCCCGTGATTACTGCAAAAGCGCCAAATCAACGAGCACGCCACGACCTTCGCAGTTCGGGCACTGGTCTGCGAAATTGGTGAGCAGACCTTCACCGATTCGTTTGCGGGTCATTTCGACAAGACCGAGGTCAGAGATATCGAACACCTGCGTACGTGTCTTATCGCGGGCTAGGGCATCGCGGAAGGCTTCGAGCACTTTACGGCGGTTCTCGCGAATCTCCATGTCGATGAAGTCGATCACGATGATGCCGCCGATGTCGCGCAACCGAAGTTGACGAGCAATTTCGTCGGCAGCTTCGAGATTGTTGTGGAACACCGTTGCTTCAAGATTCGAGTTCGATGTGCCCACGTTTTTGCCCGTGTTCACGTCGATGACCGTGAGCGCCTCGGTGTGCTCGATGATCAACGAGCCACCAGAACGCAGCCACACCTTGCGGTCGAGCGCCTTGTGAAGCTGCTCGTGAAGGTGGAACCGCTCGTAGATGGGTAGGCCCTCTTGCGATGCGTCGAAGTACTCGACACGGTCGGCGAGCTCGGGGTTGAACGCCGTGACGTAATCACGTACGTCTTCGAATAAGCGCTGGTCGTCGATAATGACACCGCGGTATTCGGCGTTGAACTCCTCGCGGATCACGCGTACTGCAAGCTCGGGTTCACGGTAGAGCAACGCTGGGCCTTGGGCCTTTTTGGCCTTGGCTTCGATGATGTTCCACTGATCGAGCAGACGGGTCATGTCGGCGCGAAGCTCGTGCTCGGATGCGTTCTCGGCGGCGGTGCGCACGATGAGACCATGCTCGGCGGGCTTCACCCGGTCGAGGATGTTGCGCAGACGCTTGCGCACATCGTCGGGCAAGCGCTTCGAGATGCCATAGGTCTTTGAGTTAGGAATGAGCACCACGAAGCGACCCGGCAACGAAACTTCCTGAGTGAGCCGAGCACCCTTGGCCCCAATGGGGTTCTTGGTGACCTGGCACACAATGAGCTGCTTGGCCTTGAGGATGTTCTCGATGCGGGCGTCTTTGCCGGCCTCAACAATGTCTTCTTGGTCGTACTGCACATCGCCGCGGTACAACACCGCGTTCTTTGGCGTGCTGATATCGACAAAGGCTGCTTCCATGCCTGGCAGCACGTTTTGCACCTTGCCGACGTAGATGTTGCCGTGAATCTGGCTGACATCGTCGGCCGGTTGGCTCACGTAGTGCTCAACGAGGTTGCGACCTTCGAGCACTGCAACCTGGGTGAGGTTGTCGCGTACTTGCACGCACATCAAATAGCGACCGACCGGACGGCCGTTGCGCTCGCGACCACGCCGCTTCTCAAGCAGATCGGCATCGAGTTGGGCACTACTCCCGCGAGAGCCACCCGATGAGCCGCTGCCGGTTGCCGAGGCGACCTTGGCCTTCGGTGTGCGCCGACGCTTCTTCTTGGCGCCGGTGCTTGGTGCGGCGCCTTCGACAGCAGCCTCAGGAGCGGCGGATGCCGGGCGCGGGGCGGGGCGGGTATCGCCAATCTGCGGGCGCCGAACGAGAGCAGTCTCGGCGGCCTCGGCGCTGGCCTTACCCTCGGATGCGCGCTCTGGCAATTCTGGGTCTGCGTCGGAGCCAGCGGCTACGACGACGACAGCAGGGCGAGGCTGGCGCGGCTGCTGCGGTGCGCGAGGCTGGCCGCTGGGCTGTTGACCGGCTTGCTTTTGCCGCGGTGGGTTCTGCTGACGTTGCACCTTGGGCGCGCCCGGAGCGGGCGTCTCTGACGTGTCGGCGTCGGAGCCGGAGTCACCAGCTTCGCCATCGACATCGTTCTCGACATCGTTCTCATCGCCGAAGTCGTCGTCATCATCATCGGAATCGGCGTCACCGTCGCCCGAAGCGCCTTGACCGGTGCCTGACTTAGAGCGACCACGGCCGCCACGCGAGCCGCGACGACGTTTGCGAACCGGTCGCACCGTGGGCTCTTGGCCCGTTTCGTCGACAACTCCGCCTTCTGAAACATCTTCTGCGCTTGAATCGGGCGCTTCTGCGGCCGTTTCAGCTGATTTCTGTGCCGGTTCGTCGAGATTCTCGACCCGTATGTCGTCCATGGACGTATTCCCTCCGTGTGCGCTCACCATCCCGGTGAGCGTTGCGCAACGGCTGCCCAAGGTGGGAATCGTCCCAACCGGCGCCGTCGCTTTCGACCTCATTGACGGGCAATATTCACCCTGATTGCTTGTTGTTGTCCGCTGCGCAGAACGCAGAGCAGACAACGTGTGTTGCGGCCAACACTACGTCTTGGAGCGACCTTGGTCGCGGCAAGACGATATTGCTGCAGAACGGTATCGACATTTCGAACAAGTCGTACACGTGAACGCTGGCCAAACGTGCGGTACACGCAGCAGTTGCGCTACCGCATTCGGCGCATGTGCACGCTCTGCACGAGCCCGAACATCACGAAATAGGCCACCATGCCCGATCCTCCATACGAGATAAAGGGCATCGGCAGGCCCGTAATCGGCATCAGTCCGAGGGTCATCGCAATGTTCTGGAAGATCTGCCAGAGCAGCATCGAGAACACACCCGCGCAAATGTAGGTACCCAAGATGTCGCGGGAAAGGTGCGCAATTCTCCAAATGCGAAACAGAGCGACTGCAAACAACCCAATGAGCACCGAGCAACCAATCAAACCGAATTGTTCGGCGATGGCACTAAACGGAAAGTCGGCCCACTGCACCGGGATGTCGCTTCTGGCGTTGGTGATGGGTCCGAGCAGCCAACCCTTGCCGGTGATTCCGCCAGTAGCCGTGGCCCGCAATGCGTTGCGGCCCTGAAAGATGTAGGGCTGCAACAGGTCGTCTGACGAGTTCGGGCTCATCCACGCCCGGATTCGAATCGTCTGGTAGCCGCTCACGAACCGAGTAACGAACGCAGCAGCAAGGGTGCTGATCGCGAGCACCGTGATCATTGCGATGTACTTGGCACGGGCTCCAGCAACCAGCAGGAGTCCCATCATCAACACCACGAATACCGACGCCGACCCCAGGTCTGGCTGCAAAATGATGAGCACCACCGGAATGCCGCCGAGCCAGAGCCCGCCCACGAACCGTTCGTATGACACCGAATCACTGTTGTCTTCACTGAGAAACGCTGCGAGCGCCAGCAACACCGCCACCTTGGCCAGTTCGCTCGGCTGAATGTTGATCGGCCCCACGCTGAAGCTGAGCTGAGCGCCGTTACTTACCTTGGCCAACACGAAGATCAAACCCAAGCTGACAAGGCTGGCCACGTAAAAGGCGCGGGCCCGCTCGCGGAGCCATGAGTAGTCGAGCGACATGATGAGCAGCATCACGCCGATCGAGATGATGACGAACACCACCTGTCGCGTCGCGAAGAGATACGGATTCGACACCTTCGTACGCGACGCCGAATACACGGTGAGGCATCCGATGACAGTGAGCGCCGCTTGGGCAACCAGCAGCACCCAATCGACGTTGCGGCTCGGATCGCCAGGACTCGAGCGCACATTGCCGAGGCCCGAGTCAGGCCGGCGATTCAGTACCGAAAACGCCATTAGTCGCGCACCGGGTCGATGGGATTCTGCAAGCAGTTCGTCGATCGCAACTCAGCCGGCAGGGCGGGTAGCGCCGAGGTGACATCGAGCGGATCAGAAGGCACCACTGGGTCCAGCTTGATGGCGCCGGCCAATGCCTCGAACACACACTTCACCACGGGGGCCGCGGCCTTGCTGCCGAAGCCAGCCTTTTCGAGGTAGGCCACCACGGTGTACGGCTTGAACGGATTGGTGCTGAAGGCAGCAAAGGCAGACGAGTCGTTCCACGGCTTGCTCGCAAACCCTTGCGCCGTACCGGTTTTACCGACGATGGTGAGCTTGCTGTACGGATAGTTCTTGAAGAGCGTCTCGCCAGTGGTGGCATGGTAGAAGGTGGATGGATAACGCACGCCTTTGCCCGTGATCACGCGTTTCAGGCCGGCCACGATGGGATCATTCACGGCAGGTGGCAGATCGATCTGTTCGACAAGGTCGGCCTTGTCGTAGGCAGTGATCAACACGCCCTGGGTGAGATCGACCAGGCCGGGCGACACCTCGGCGACACCACCTTGATAGATCGCGCGAACAATGTGTGGCGTATTCAAGAATCCGCCATTGGCCAAGGTGGCGTACGCGTTGGCGAGTTGTAGCGGCGAGGCGGCCAAGAGGCCCTGGCCAATAGAGGTCTGCACGTTGTCACCCACGAGCAGGCGAGGCACCTCGCCTTTGGCGAGTTTGCCTGACTCGACCAAGCGCTTCTTCAACTCTGAGTCGGGGACACGACCATCGAACTCAAAGGGCAACTCAATGCCCGAGTCTCTACCGAAGCCGAACTTCTTCACTTGGTCCTGCAGCAGGTTGCGACCAGCCTTGAAGGTGAGCTCACCGAGTCGGTAGAAGAACGCGTCGCTCGAGATGGCCAGCGCAGACTCGACGCTGACTGGCCCATACGAACTGGGACGACCAGTATTGGCGTTGGTGGCATTGAAATACTCGCAGCGCACTCCGGTGTTGCAGACGCTGCGGTCGATGCTCTCAAGCTTGTAGCTGCCCTTGTCGGTGTACAACTCGTCGGGGGCGATAACGCCCGACATCATGCCCGCATAGGCCACAAACGGCTTGAAGGTGGAACCCAAGTTGTATTGGCCCTGAATTGCCCGATTCACGAGAATCGATTTCTCAGGGTGGGCCTGATCATTGGGAAACAGTTCTTTGAACTTCGCGCCGCTAATGCCAGCGTTGAACCAACGATTGTCGAAGGTGGGATAACTCGCCATTGCAATCACTTGGCCTGACTCGTGGTCCATCACCACCACAGAACCGGCCGGCGAGGGGTACGGAAGGTATTCGACGCCCGTGTCAGGGTCGACAACAAACGCTTCGCCGGTGAACTTGGGATTGCCCAACTTGTCGAGTGGGTTGCGCGCCATGCGAGCCGTGTCGGTGGTTTCGCGACGCAAACGAAGCTCGGTCTGGAGCGCTTGCTCGGCGTACTGCTGCACTCTCAGATCGATCGTGAGCTGAATGTCTTTACCGGCGACAGGCTCGACTCGGCTGAGTTCGCGCACCACATGGTTGGTGCTGTCGACCTCGTAGATCACCTTGCCCCACGAGCCATGCAACGTGGTCTCCATGCTCTTTTCAACACCGAACTGCCCAATGGACTCGTTGTTGAGATATCCGAGCTGTTTGTACTCTTTCGCCTGTGTGTCGAGGATGAGACCGAGATAGCCAATCACGTGGCTCGCCAACGGAGCGAACGGATACACCCGACTCCAGTCTTCGTCGCCACGCACCCCGGGGTAATCCTCGCTACGACTCTCGATTTGCAGCACCAGATCTTCGGGCACGTCTTCGCGAAGCGGCAGCGGCAAGAAGTTGCTGTAGCGGCCGCTCTTGTAGCGCAGCTCCATCTCTTGCACCGACACGCCGAGTAAGCCAGACAAGCGCAGAAACAGTTCGTTGCGATTGGCGCTCTTACGAATGATCGAACGGTCGACCGTGACGGTGAGCACGCGACGGTTGTCGGCAATGATTCGGCCCACCGAATCGAAGATGCGACCTCGCTCGGGCACGAGCAACTGGGTGCGGGTCTTGCTCACTGAGACCTGCTGTTGAAAGGCGTCGCGCTGAACCGTTTGCAAGAACCAGAGCCGAGCTCCGATAGCACTGAGCAACACCACCGCCACGAGGGCTAGCGCCCCAAGCCGGGCCGCGCGTTTGTCAACTGCCATGGCGACATTCTGGTCTGTGTGTTGTCGACATTGGGCGCGCCATGGTCATGCGGCTGGCGCCTTCCAGGTCTTCTTTCGAATCGCTAACGACCAACGACCCAACGGCATGAAAGCGAACGACAGCATCGAGCTGGTGATCGCCACGACCGGCAGGATCGACGACAACCGCTCGCCGTGCCATCCCCCATCGCTCACGAATGTCTTCACCACAGGAACCGTGAACTCACCAACGGCGCTACCAAGGCCAACAAACAACATCGAGAGCCACCAATGCGGGTCGACCGCCACAACATTGACGAGACCCGCTGTGTAGCCAGCCAACCCGTAGGCCAGGGCGTGCTGACCGAGCAATGAACCGGTGCCAAGGTCGAACATCAGCCCCACCACGAAGCCCATCCAGGCGCCGCGATCTGCGCCGCCGGCAATGCCAGCCGAGGCGCAAAAGGCGAGCACAATCTGCGGGGCCACACCCCAAAAACGAATGTCGCCGATAGCCACGCGCTGCAGCGCGATCAACATCAGCGCTACCGGAGCGACCCGAAAGATTGGGCGACGAAGAAGCGCTTCCACGTCAGCCTGGCGGGACTTCTGATGGTGGCCGGTACCGCACGACCTGCACGAAGTTCAACTGCGCCAAGTTCGCAGCAAGTCTGATTTCGAGCAACGGGCCAGCCGAGCCGGCACGACGCACGATGTTGATGACCTCGCCAATGATGATGTCGGGTGGCGCCAAGCTTTTCGAGCCACCGGTGGTGGACACCACCGAGCCGACCCTGATGGCGCTTTCGGCAACGAACCTCATCGCTGGAAGACGGCCCTTGCCTCGCCCTTCGAACGCACCTGTGTCGTGCTGATCGACACGGATCGTTGTAGTGGTCACCCCAGAGGGCCTCGGCGCAACAGTGGTGGTGGTCGTCGTTGTTGCTGGCGCTGTGCTGGTCGTGGTCGTGGTCGTGGCCGTGGGACCGACCTGCGGCGAGCCGCCGGCCGTCGTTGTGGTCGACGTGTTCAGCGTTGTTGGCGTGCTGAGCGAGGTAGAGGTGCCCGCTGACGGCGACACCAGTTCGCCGCCCGCCGAAACCTTTGCTTCGATTGCGTACTCGGAATCGTTGGCGAGCATCACCACGCTGCGGTTGTCGTAGACCGAAGTGATTTTGCCCACCAGGCCAGCGTTGTTCACCACGACCATGCCCACCAGAATGCCGTCGTTGCTGCCGCGGTCGATTTCGATTGTCTGGCTGAAGTTGCCCGGCGAAGCGCCCACCACGCGACAAGTGACAGTTGGGTATTGCGCGGTGAGACCGTTGAGCGTGAGCAGTTCTTGGTACTCAGACACGATTGCGCGCGCGGTGAGTTGGTCGCCTCGCTGTCGAGCAATCTCGTCGTGCAGGCGTTCGTTCTCGCGCTCAAGATCGTGATAGCTCGTGGCCCCATTCCATGCGTTGCGAAGGGGGGTCGAAACGACACGCCCCGCCGTTTCGAATGGCGAGAGCACGCTGGCGAACAACGAGCGAGCACCGTCGATGACGGGGTTACCGCGAAGGTCGATCGTGAGCAGCAGCACTGACGACAGCACCAACAACACGATGGCGCGGCGACGACTGACCGAATAGATGGGCACAGTAGTGAGAGTTGGTGACGACTAGTCGTCGCCACTCTGTGACAGCAAGCCGCGCATCGCATCGATGTTCTCGAGTGCGCGTCCGGAGCCGATAACAACGCTGTACAGCGGCTCTGCAGCGATATGAATGGGCATACCCGTTTCGTGTGACAAGCGCTGATCGAGACCAGCAAGCAAGGCGCCGCCACCAGTAATGGTGATGCCTTGTTGCATGATGTCGGCTGCCAACTCGGGGGGTGTTTTGTCGAGCGTGGTCTTCACGGCGTCAACAATGGCAGACACAGGCTCGGCAATGGCTTCGCGCACCTGCTCGGTGGTGATCTCGAGCGTGCGCGGTAGGCCGCTGATGAGGTCGCGGCCACGGATGTCGGCGGTGAGCTCAATGTCGAGCGGCCATGCAGATCCCATATGGATCTTGATTTCCTCGGCGGTGCGCTCGCCAACGGCCAGCGAGAACTCCTTTTTGAGGTACTGCAAGATGGCGTCGTCGAGTTCGTCGCCAGCCACTCGAACCGACTGAGCAGTAACGATGCCACCGAGCGAAATCACTGCGACCTCGGTGGTGCCGCCGCCGATGTCGACGATCATGTTGCCGCTGGGCTCATGCACCGGAAGGTCGGCGCCGATAGCGGCAGCCATTGGTTCTTCGATGATGTGCACGGGCTTGCGAGCACCAGCAAACTCGGCTGCGTCTTGCACGGCGCGCTGCTCGACCCCGGTGATGCCCGACGGAACGCAGATCACCATGCGCGGCTTGCTCCACTTGCTGGCATGCACCTTTTGAATGAAGTAGCGCAGCATCTTTTCGCACACATCGAAGTCGGCGATGACGCCGTCTTTCAGTGGACGCACCACTTTGATGTGGCCAGGAGTACGGCCCATCATGCGCTTGGCTTCGAAGCCCACTGCAACTGGGCGACCATCGTTTACGTTGAGCGCCACGACAGAAGGTTCGTTGAGCACGATGCCCTGCCCACGCGCATAAATCAGCGTGTTCGCGGTACCTAAATCGATGGCAAGGTCACGGCCAAGGGCAAGCGGATTGTTACGTGCCATGGGAAAAACCTTCCGAAGCGGCGGCGCCGTTCCCGACCATCGTAGCGGACTCGCGGATTGTTACAGATTCGGGAAGAAAATGCCGATTTCGCGCTGTGCCGACTCGAGTGAATCGCTGCCGTGCACCAGGTTTTCGGTGAACAAGATGCCGAGGTCGCCACGGATGGTGCCAGGGGCAGCCTTGCGAGGATTGGTGGCGCCAACCAGTGTGCGCACGACTTCCCATGTGTCTTCCGGACCCTCGATGACCATGGCAACTACTGGTCCGCGGGACATGAACTCAACGAGCTCGCCGTAGAAACCCTTGCCCTGATGCTCTTCGTAGTGACGAGCGAGAATCGCGCTGTCGAGCTGACGAAGTTCCATCGCTGCGATGGTGAGGTTCTTGGCCTCGAAACGCGAGGTGATCTGGCCGATCAAACCGCGTTCGACGGCATCGGGCTTGAGGAGGACGAGAGTGCGATCAGACATGGAGCCAAAGGCTACGGCGCCGCAGCCAGTTCGCCTACCGCAGCAGCGAGTCGGCAACGGCAATCGCCGCGGCGGTCGCCTAGGCGATGCGACGGGTGATCATGTACGGACGGGCCTCGCCCACCACGTACATCGAGCCTGACACCACGATGGCATCGTCGACGGAAGCAATGTCGAGCGCGCGCTGACACGCTGCCAACACGGACGCAACTTCGTACACATCGTCGCAACCCACGCTGCGAGCGATCGCTGCCAACTCCTTCACCGGCAGACCACGCGGCGATGGAGCGGTGCAGCAGATGACCACGTCGTACTCTTCGGCGCGCAGCGCACCAAGCAACTGCGCTGGATCGCGGCCGCGCAGACAACCAACGATCAAGATGCGTCGACCCTCGGGATGGAAGTCTTCGAAGAACACCTGCGCGCAGGTGTCGGCGCCAGCGGGGTTGTGCGCCCCATCGACGATGACCAGCGGAAGATGATTGAGTACCTCGAAGCGCCCGGGCATCTGCACGTTCGAAAAGGCCTCGACCACGAGTTCTTCGGGCACCGGAGAAGCAAAGAACGCCTCGACCGCCGCAAGCGCTACCGCTGCGTTGTCGCCTTGATGCTGCCCATGTAACGGCACGAACACATCGGAGTACACCGTGGTTTGAGTGCGCAGGTCGACGAGTCGACCGCCAACCGCGAGTTGGTTCTCGAGGCAGTCGAACTGCTCGCCCCGTTCGAACACAACAGCGCCGCCCCCCGACCGGAAAATCTCGACGAGATCTGGGTCGGTCTCACCGATGATGACCGCACTGTTGGCCTTGACAATGCCGGCTTTCTCGCGGGCAATATCGGCCTTTGTGGGGCCTGCAAACTCGGTGTGATCGAGCGCCACGTTGGTGACGACAGCGACCTGAGCGTCGACCACGTTGGTTGAGTCCCAGCGCCCGAGCAAGCCAACTTCGACCACGGCAACATCGACGGCGATGTCGCTGAACCAACGAAACGCGGCAGCGGTAGTGATCTCGAAATAGCTCGGTCGCACGCCCGCAAGCACCTCGAGATCGGCGACAGCGCCCACCTGGTCACCAAACTCTTCGTCACTGATTGGCTCGCAGTTGTAGGTCATGCGTTCGTTGATGCGCTCGAGATGGGGGCTCGAGAAGGTACCCACCGTGAGGCCGTGCGCCATGAGCAAGCGGGTGATCATCTGCGAGGTGGAACCCTTGCCATTGGTGCCAGTGATGTGAATCACCGGATATGTGGTCTGCGGGTCGCCCATCACCGACATGAGTCGCTCGATGGTGGCCAGCGATGGCGAGTCGATCAGACCCGTCTTTTCGTAGGTGGCGTGCGCGTCGAGGTATGCAAGAGCATCGGCGTAGTTCATGTGATGACAACCCTATGGGTGCGAGACGATGCCCGCAGGCCAGAAACGAAGAATCAGGAAGCGGCCCGACGGGGGCGCGTGGTGCGAACGGGCTCACGAGGAACCAACGTGGGATTGACCTTGTTCTTGACGGTGTCTTCGTCGATGGTGACGCGGCCGATGTCGGTGCGGCCAGGAAGTTCGTACATCGTGTTGAGCAGAACTTCTTCGACGATGGACCGCAAGCCACGAGCACCAGTGCCACGCAGCAGTGCCTGATCGGCAATTGCGATGAGCGCCTCGGGGGTGAATTCGAGCTCGACATCTTCGAACTCAAAGACCTTGTGATACTGCTTGACCAGCGAGTTCTTGGGCTCGGTGAGGATCTTGACGAGTGCCTCGTGGTCCAGGCTGCGCACGGCGCCAACCATCGGCAGGCGGCCGATGAACTCGGGGATCATGCCGAACTTGAGCAGGTCTTCGGGCAGCACTCGGCCAAACAACTGGCCGGCGTCGCGGTCTTGCTTCGAGCGCACCGTGCTGTTAAAGCCCATGCCCTTGTGGCCGATGCGCTGCTCGATGATCTGCTCGAGGCCCGAGAACGCGCCGCCACAAATGAACAACACGTTGGTGGTGTCGATCTGAATGAACTCTTGGTGCGGATGCTTGCGACCGCCCTGAGGCGGCACCGATGCAACCGTGCCTTCGAGGATCTTCAGCAGCGCCTGCTGCACGCCCTCGCCGCTGACATCGCGAGTGATCGAGGGGTTCTCGCTCTTGCGCGCGATCTTGTCGATCTCGTCGATGTAGATGATGCCCGTCTCGGCCTTCTTCACATCGAAGTCGGCGGCCTGAATGAGCTTGAGCAAAATGTTCTCAACGTCTTCGCCGACATAGCCAGCCTCAGTGAGCGCTGTTGCGTCAGCAACTGCGAACGGCACGTTGAGCATGCGCGCCAGGGTCTGCGCGAGGTGGGTCTTGCCGCAACCGGTGGGACCAAGCAACAAAATATTGCTCTTGGCGAGTTCTACTTCGTCGCGGCGGCCAACGCCGAGCACCTGCTGGTGCTGGATGCGCCGATAGTGGTTGTACACCGAGACCGACAAAATCTTCTTGGCATCGTCTTGACCAACGACGTATTCATCGAGGAACGAACGAATCTCGCGCGGTGTCGGTAGGTCTTCGAAACGCAGCTCGCTGGACTCGGTGAGCTCTTCTTCAATGATCTCGTTGCAGAGGTCAATGCACTCGTCGCAGATGTACACGCCAGGGCCGGCGATGAGTTTCTTGACCTGCTTTTGGGACTTGCCACAAAAAGAACACTTCAGCAGTTCGCCGGTGTCACCAAACTTCGCCACTATTCCCCCTACCGGATCGGTTGGCGTGCGTTACCGAATTGGACCGGAGCGGTCGACAGCGGAACGAGATGTAATTACTTCATCGATAATGCCATACTCGACTGCCTGGGGCGCTTCAATCACATAGTCGCGGTCAGTATCGGCGTGAATTTTCTCGACGGTCTGACCCGTGTGCTTGGCCAAGATCTCTTCGAGAAGGTCGCGCATACGCAGAATCTCTTTGGCCGCCAACTCGAGGTCGGTGACTTGTCCGTAGCCAACCTGGCCCCACGGCTGATGCAGCAACACGCGGGCGTGTGGCAGCGCAAGGCGCTTGCCCTTGGTGCCGGCAGCAAGCAGCACGGCGGCAGCCGAAGCGGCCTGTCCGAGGCAGATGGTGGCGATGTCGTTCTTGATGAACTGCATCGTGTCGTAGATGGCAAACAGGGCGGTGATGTCTCCACCGGGGCTGTTGATGTAGATGCTGATGTCCTTGTCAGGGTTCTCACTCTCGAGGTGAATGAGTTGGGCACAGACGAGGTTGGCAACCGTGTCATCAATGGCGGTGGGGATGAAGATGATGTTCTCGCGCAACATGCGCGAGTACAGGTCTGAGTGACGCTCGCCGCGGCTTGTCGTCTCGATCACATTTGGTACGTAGTAGTTACGCACGGGTTCACGCATTGGACTCATTCGCAGTTCTCCTAGTGATCGTGATCGTCGTGATCGTCGTGGTCATGACCATCGTGGTCGTGATCATGGTCGTGGTCATGATCGTGCTCATGATCATGGCCGAGAATGACATCGTTATCGATGACCTGACCCGAAGGGTCGACGATCTCTACATGATGCAGCAACCAGTCGAGCGCCTTGGTCTTGCGAATTTGAGCACCGAGTTCGCTCATTGCATCGTTCTTCTCGTAGGCCTTACGCACCTGCGCTGGACGCTGGCGCACCTGCAGGCCAATGCGCTCGAATTCGCGCTCGAAGTCGTCGTCGTCGACCGAGAGGTCTTCGGCAACGGCGACGGCACGCAGGGCGAGATCGACCTTCACGGCCTTGAGCGACTGGATGCGCAACCCCTCGACAAAGCTGTTGGCGTCTTGGCCGGTGGCTGACAGCCACTGATCGAGCGCAATACCTTGGCTCTGGAACTGCTGCACCGTGTTTTGCACACGAGCCTGCAGGTCGCCTTGAACCATTGCTTCTGGTGGCTCGATGTCGACCAGCTCGGCCAGAGCCGATGTGGCGCGATCGACGATCTGGCTACGAGCCTGATTGAGGTGTGCCTCGCTGAGTCGGTCGTGCAGCGCACTGCGCCAGCCAGCAACGGTGTCGTATTCGGCGACGTTTGAGTCGACCCACTCGTCGTTGAACTCGGGCAGGATGAGTTCTTGCACCTTGTTGATGGTGACTTCGAAATCGGCTGGTTCTTCGGTGCCGTTAGGGATGAGCGAGAAGGTGAGGTCGTCGCCGACCTTGGCGCCGACGAGCTGATCGTCGAAGCCGCCAGCGACCCAACCCTTGCCGACTTCGTAGAGCCAGTCTTCGGTGTTGAGGCCAACAACTGGCTCGCCGTTGCGCAGACCCTGCAGGTTGAGGGTGACCTGATCGCCAAGGGCGATGGCCCGCTCGACATCGGCGAGGGTGCCTTGACGACTGAGTTCTTTCTTTACCTCGGCGTCGATGTCGGCGTCGGTGCAGGTGATAGCCGGAACTTCGACACGCAAGCCGCCGTAGCCGGGCACGGTGACCTCGGGGCGGATCTCACACGTAGCGTCAAACGAGATAGGACCACTCTCTTCGCCGCCGGTGATTTCGATCTCGGGCGTAGCGATGAGGTCGACATCGTGCTCTCGCACGGCCTGCGCCAAATAGTTCGGCACACCATCGCGAAGCGCTTGCTCGCGAGCGGCTGCAATGCCGATGCGGGCCTCGAGCACTTTGCGGGGAGCTTTGCCGGCTCGAAAGCCTGGCAACCGCACCTCACGAGCGATCTTTTTGAATGCTGAGTCAATGTCGCGATCAAACTCGGTTTCGTCAACGGCGACCGACAGCTTGACCTTGTTTCCCTCTAGGGATTCGAGAGTGCTTTTCACAGGTGGCCGAGTGTATCGGCGCAGAAAGATGCAACGACTCCCTCTCATCGGGCAGAATGGAACCTGTGACGTTCTGGAAACCCCACGCCCTCGCCAAACCACACGCAGACCAGCTCGAGTTGAGCATGGGCGATCGTGTGACCTCAACCATCGAACTCGACGGCGTCCCCGTGGGCACCGCTGGCCGCGTGATTTTGGCAAACGGGTTCAACTGGCAGCGCTACCGGGTGTTGTTCGCCAATGGCGCCGAACACGGCGACCTTGATCACCGATCTCTTGCGCCAGCTGGCAAGACCGCCAAGCGCCTCGCTAAAGCAGCAGCAAAGCGCTAATCAGTTACCCCTGCGAGGGCGTTAGTCGTTCTTGCGGGCTTGGCTCATATCGAGCCGAGCGGCATACACGGCAGCTTCGGTGCGCCGGTGCATGCCCATCTTGCCGAGCAACGTGGACACGTAGTTCTTCACCGTCTTTTCGGCAAGGAACATCTCGGCACCGATCTGACGGTTGGTCAGGCCTTCACCGATGAGTTCGAGCAGACGCCGTTCTTGCGGGCTCAAATGGACCAGACGATCGTCTTCGGGCTCCGGCGATCGAAGCCGGGCCAACACTTTGCCAGTGACGGCAGGATCGAGCAATGACTCGCCAAGCGACACACGCATCACTGCAGATACCAACTCTGAGCCACGGATCTGCTTGAGCACGTAGCCCGAGGCGCCAGCCATGATGGCTTCGAAGAGTGCGTCATCGTCGCTGTACGACGTGAGCATCAGGCAATGGATGTGCGGGAACTCGCTGCGGATCTCGCGGCACACCTCGACACCGTTGCCGTCGGGAATGCGCACATCGAGTACGGCCACATCGGGTTGCGATGCACGAACTCGAGCCAAGGTCTCGGCGGCGCTTGAAGCTTCGCCGACCACTTCGATTTGACCGGAGGCCTCAAGCAGGGACCGGACGCCCTGACGAACGACCTCATGATCATCGAGGAGAAAGACGCGCACCTTTGCAGACATTCAGCTATTTGACCACGTGAGAGGCCACGCATATAGGGACTTAGGTCATCTTTTTCGGTGACCAAATGTGGGCTATGGTTCGCCCATGGAGTCGACCAACCTGAGCCAACTCCCCGCCACGGCGGTGATGGAAGCATCACCAGATGGCCTTGTGCTGTGCGACGACACCGGCGTCATCTTGTTCGTCAACGCAGCAATGGCAGCAATGTCTGGATACATCAAGGCCGACTTGATTGGCCAACGCATCGAGGTATTGGTGCCCACCTCGGCCCGCCCGTCGCACCCCACGTTGCGTTCCGGGTTTGTGAAAGCCGACGCTTCGCGGCCCATGGGGCCAGCTGGCGACGTTCGTTTGCTGCATCGTGATGGCACCGAAATTGCCGTCTCCATCGCCCTCAGCGTGCTGAACAACGAGCGCGGACACTCGATAGTTGCCAGCGTTCGCGACATCTCCGAGCGGGTCAAGCTCGAGCGACGCCTACAAACCACCAACGAAGCGCTGGCGCTGGTGACCGAACGAGAGCGCATCGCCCGCGACCTACACGACACCGCGCTGCAGCATCTGTACGCGTTGGGTCTTGAGATGCAGGCACTCGAGATGTTGGTCGACCCGACCATGACATCACGAGTCACCTCAGCGGTCGACCAGATCGATCACGCGATCCGCGAGATTCGCACCACAGTTTTCACGCTGGGCTCAGCGCAGCGACAAGGCTCATTTGGCCAAGAGATTCAGGCCCTGATTCGTCAAGCAACTCGCCTGTTGGGGTTCACGCCTCGTCTCGTGATCGATGGCGCTGCGCAACTGCTGATTCCCGCCGATGTACGCAGCGAGCTGTTCGCCGTGGTCCGCGAGGCACTCGGCAACGTGGCACGCCACGCCCACGCAACCGAAGTGCTCGTCGAGATCCGCGTCGAGGGCGAGCTCACGGCCACCATCGACGACAACGGCGTCGGCATCGCTCCGAATGCGCTCGGGCACGGCAACGGTTTGGGCAACCTGGCGGCGCGCGCCGACGGCCTTGGTGGAAACTTCGAAATCAGGGCCAAATCCACTGGGGGCACGCTGGTCACCTGGAAGGTGCCGCTGTAATCAGCCGATTTCGCGGATCAGTGACCAAAGTCCCGAGCCCTTGAGACGATCGTCCCTATGAGGTCGCGCGTGGCCCAATCACAATGACGGCCATGAACAATGACGAAAGATCCGTGCTGGCTGTCGGAGGATTTGGACTCGGGGTGGTTGCGCTTGCCTTTGCCGGTTTTGCGATTTCACGCTCGGGCGACTCGGGCTCAAACGGCTCGGTAACCGCTGCAGTCACAACCACCGCTGTCGATGTGAACCTCACCGAGTTTGCGATGACGCCCAACATGCTCGACGTGCCGCCCGGAGATGTGACCATTCATGTCACGAACTCCGGAAATATCCCACACAACTTCAGCATCGCCGAGCGCAACCTCACCACGAGAGACCTGCAGCCCGGCGAGGCCCAGACCATCACCCTGAAGAACGCCACCGAGGGTGAAATTGCTTTCCAGTGCAACATCCCTGGACACGCAGCGTCAGGGATGAAGGGCATGATCCATGTATCAGCCGCCGGCTCAGCGACCACCACTCCGGCTCCCCCGACAACGATGTCGTATCAGGAGATGGACAAGGCGATGACCGAACGAGCATTGCGGTTCGTGAACGAACCCAAGAGCACATTCGGCGGCTCTGCTCTTGAGCCAAAGATCCTCGCCGATGGCACCAAAGAGTTCGACCTGACCACCTCGATCGTCGACTGGGAAGTAGAGCCCGGCAAGATCGTGAAGGCGTGGACCTATAACGGCATGGTGCCTGGCCCGTCGATTCGGGTCGAGGTTGGCGACAAGGTCAAGATTGTTCTCAAGAACGAACTGCCAGAGTCAACCGATATCCACTTCCACGGCATTCGGGTGCCCAACGCGATGGACGGCGTCGATCCGTTCACACAGGACCCAGTGGAGCCAGGCAAGTCGTTTATCTATGAGTTCACGGCGCTTGAGCCTGCGGTGGGCATGTACCACTCGCACCACGATGCGCAGACCCAGATCCCTAACGGTTTGGCCGGAGCCTTCATCATCGGCGACATGCCGTTGCCCGCTTCGCTGGCCGACAAGGGAATCACCAAGATTGACCAGACCGTGAACATGATGCTCAACGACGCTGGCACCATCGGACTCACGCTGAACGGCAAGAGCTTCCCCGCTACCGAGCCGTACTCGGCCAACGTGGGCGACACGATGCTCGTGAACTACTTCAACGAGGGCCTCACGGCTCACCCGATGCACATGCATCAACCGGTCGGCTGGATCATCGCTAAAGACGGCGTGCCGCTCAAGGAGCCAATGGCCGAGGACACCATCCTCGTTGCTCCCGGCGAGCGCTACACGGTGGTGTACCACTTCACGGACCCAGGCGTCTGGGCGTGGCACTGCCACATCCTGACCCACGCCGAAGGCCCCCAGGGCATGTTCGGAATGGTCACGGCGATCATCGTCAAGTAGCAAGTCCTCGTGTGCCGCCGACCGACCCAGCGTGGTCGGCGGCACACGACCTCCAAACGACTCGTTGCACTATTTGCCTCGGCAAGCACCATTGGAGATGCGATCGGCCGATATGATGCGACGAAACGGAATGTGGCGCAGCTTGGTAGCGCACCTGCTTTGGGAGCAGGGGGTCGGAGGTTCGAATCCTCTCATTCCGACCATTGTTTGACGGCTGGCCACGGGCCGCCGAGCGCGGCGCTACTGCTCAGGGGCAACAACGAGCGCATTCAACGAAGCTTCTGGAGCGGGTGACCGGAATCGAACCGGCGTCATCAGCTTGGAAGGCTGAGGTTCTAACCGCTGAACTACACCCGCGTGAACGGGGGTGAGGTTATCAGCCGTGGCGCGATCCGCCGCCTCCGCTTGGGCTGCGAACGCAACGGATTGTTACGAGTTCAGTCCTGTGGTTCGAACAGCTGAAAGAAGTTGGGCTGGTATGCCTCGTTGGGGCGAGCACGAACGGCAGCATCGAGCAGTTGGGCATCGGCGCCCACGAGCACTCGCCACTGCTCGTTCTTGACCGCATCCAACATGATGGTGGCTGCCTCAGCGGCGGTCATTGGTGCGTTGTCACGGAACAGCTCACCCATGCCCTCGACATCGATGAGACCCGAGTCGGCGGTGGAGCTGTTGAGCTTCAGTGAGTTGATCACGATAGACGTACCGATGTGGCCCGGCATGACCACTGACGCACGCAGATGCGGCGCGTTGATGGCGAAGTCGGTGATGAGCGCTTCGGTGAAACCCTTGACCGCGAACTTGGCTGAGCAGTAGGCACTGTGCGCTGTGTCGGGTCCGACCGAGGCCCAGAATCCGTTGACCGAACTGGTGTTGATGACATGCCCGACAGGAGCCTGCATGAGTAACGGCATGAAGGCGCGGGTGTTGAGATACACACCGTTCCAGCACACGGCGAAGGTCTTGTCCCACTGGGCGCGATCGCCGTTGACGATGCTGCCACCGCCCGCAATGCCGGCGTTGTTGAACAACAAGTTCACGTGCGGGCGCCACTCGGCGACAGCATCGCGAAACGCGAGAATCTGTTCTTCGCTCGAGACATCGGCGATTACTTCGAGCACTTGGCCGGTGTTGCCATCTTCGGCACACATTGCGGCCGTTTGGCGAAGGTTCTCACCGATGACATCGCACACCGCAACGTCGCACCCATCGGCGGTGAGTTGGCGAACAAGCTCACGACCCATGCCCGTGCCTGCGCCCGTCACAACGGCAACGCGACCTGCAAAACCGTTCTCGAACCGTTCGCTCATGACAATGCTCCTCTGACTGATGTGGCCAACCCACTGTGGTCGAGCCCGTCTGGCCGACCCACCGAAATCGCAGATTTGTAGAGTACCGGCTTCGGCGCAATGCGACGAAGCGACCGACCACCGCGGAATTATTGACTCAATAATTATTGAGTGATTATGCTGCCCATGTGGCTTCCGGAGAACGTCGTGCAAACAGACACGCTGCGCTCGGCGATGCCGGCCGGTTGGCGATCGTCGACGAGCTCTCGTTGTCTGATCGCACGCCCACAGAACTACGCACGTTGCTCGGCATCGAGTCGAACCTCTTGGCCCATCACCTTGCTGTGCTTGAAGACGTGGGGATGATCACTCGCTCAGCCTCGAGTGGCGACGCGCGCCGCAAGTATGTGCGGCTCACTCAAGGAGCGCTGGTTGATCTTGGTCCCAAGCGCACCATCACGCGCAGCAAGGCACTGTTCGTATGCACCCGAAACTCGGCGCGCAGCCAGTTGGCGGCGGCGCTTTGGCGATCAATGACCGACGCACCTGCCGAGTCCGCTGGCACGCACCCGGCAGAGCGTGTGCATCCTGGGGCAGTCGCCGCGGCTCAGCGCTGCGGCCTCGACATCTCAACAACCACACCTCGCTCGCTGCACGGCCTCGGCAAACTGCCCTCGCTGGTGATCACCGTTTGCGATCAGGCGCACGAAGAGATCACTGCACACCCCGATTGGCTGCATTGGTCGATCACCGACCCAGTGGCCATCGGCACCAAACGCGCCTTCGACACCACTGCTGCAGAGCTACGGGAGCGAATCAACCTTCTCCTCAACTCCTTGAAAGACCCACAATGAAACAACCAGCCCAATCCCCTGCCCCGGCGATCTCGATTACCCGCCGTCTTGCCGCCGAGGCCCTGGGCACGGCGCTGCTCATCATCGCTGTGGTGGGGTCGGGCATCATGGCCACTCGCCTCTCGCCAAACGACGTCGGCTTGCAGCTGTTCGAGAATGCTGCCGGCACCGCTGGCGCTCTCATTGGGTTGATCCTGATGTTTGGCGCTGTGTCGGGCGCCCACTTCAATCCGGTGGTCACCTTGGTTGACCGGTTGTTCGGCTCGATCAGCACCCGCGATGCAGCGCTGTACACGATCGCTCAGACCATTGGAGGGTGCATCGGGAGCGTGATTGCCAGCCTGATGTTCGAGTTACCTGCAATTCATTTCTCAACGCATGCACGATCGTCAGGAGCACTATGGCTCAGCGAGGTCGTGGCAACCATTGGTTTGTTGTTGGTGATTCACGGCTGCATCCGCGGCGGCCGCAGTGAGGCCGTGCCGTTTGCCGTTGGTGCGTGGATCGGTGGCGCCTAT
>JAPKZR010000174.1 GCA_026393695.1 Actinomycetota bacterium | reverse complement strand
TTGGCGAATCCGATGACCGCACCCGGCTCAGTTGGCGAGCCCGAGATGATGACCACCCCATCGCGCTGGAACGTTTCGAACATTGCCTGGCGCTGAGACATATCGGCGAGCACGGCATCGTGATCGAACCATCCGAGGTCGTCGCCGTTGCGCCACAGGCGGACGGTATACGAGTTGCGGTGCATGGCTCGGTTGAAGCCATCGAACGCCGCGCGCGAGTAGGTGGAAGCATGACCATCGCTCCACTCGATAACGAGCTCACCATCGACGATGGTGGCCGAATGCGACTCGGCAGGTCCGGTGGCGCTCCATGGCTGCCAGCGACGCTCGTCGGTCTGCACGATGCGACACGAGGCGCACGGACAGTTGTCGCGCAGCCAATCGGCAACCAGCGTGGCGGTGCCATCGACGCACTGCAGTTCGAGGCCCGACGGTTGCCACGATGCAGCCACGAATGCTCCAGCCGGAAGCGACTTCCCGGAGGAGCCCATTGCGATCTCATTGGGCGTACTCATGCAAGATTCCTTTCACAAATCAACCCCTGTACTTTGCCATACCTCGCAAGGGCCACCAACGTATGCGCTCAGTCGCAGCGCTCGAATCGGCTCACCCGGTGGATCGCCGCGTTCGAATCATCGTGAGGAGCGCGCACCATCGTGTACGAATGAGTGAATCGCGCATTGAACTCGGCGAGCAGTCGTTGCTGCAGCGCTTCTTCGCCAACCGTTTGCCAGGCAGCCATCGACTCCCACACGAACACGAGTGTCACCTCGCCCGGGCGCGAATCGTCGAGCCATACCTCTTTCGACACAAACAGAATGCGACTCAGGCCATCGGAGAACGCCTCGCCCAGTGTCCACACGTTGTGATCGATGCGGATGAACTCGTCGACATGCTCTGGCGCCATCTCAAACACGAGGATCTCAATCGGTAACTTCTCATTGGCCGTGTATACGTAACGGTTCGCTTCGGACACGCTTGCACGCTACGGGCTGCAACCTCACGTCGCCCACCCCGGGCCAGTCGCCCACCCACGTCGCCCACCCCAGTTGCATGGGCGCGATTTGGGACAGCAACTGTCCCGAATCGCGCCCATGCACGCTTTTCGGGACGGTCAGGGGTGGGTGAGGACGTCGGCGTCATCGGGGCCATCGAATGGTCGGGCGCCCATTTGATACTTGGTCACCGACGATGAGCCCATCATCAGTTCAGCAATGACCGCGGCCAGCAGGCCCGGCACGATGAACGAGGGTCGGCCCGTGGTCTCAGCAACGAACATGACCGCGGCGAGGGGCACTCGGTAGCCCGCGCCGAGGAACGCTGCTACGCCGATCACGATGAACAGCGTGGGGTCTGGGTGATGCACGACCGTCGCCACAATCGAGCCGGTGAGCGCGCCAGCAACTGACAGCGGGATGAAAATTCCTCCAGCCCCACCGCCGGCAACAGCAGCCGATGTGGCCAAGTTGCGCAAGACGAAAATGGCGAGCACCAGCCATGCCGAATGCTTCGCAGTGACGACCCATGTGACCACGTTGTAGCCCGGACTCACGAGCAGCGACTCACCGGTGAGCAGTCGACCGGCCCCGAATGTGAGAGCCAGCATGAGGCCCGCGGCCACAGTAGTGAGCAAGCGATGCTTGCCAATGGCGATTCGCTTGGCGATGCGCAGCATGCGCGCAAAACCTCTGGCGGCGATGCCTGCGACGACACCAACAAGCAGAGCTCCGAGCAGATCGCGAAAGAGCAAGGTTGACGAGCCATCAACCGGAATCAATCGTGATGTGCCATCGATGCCCACAAACGTGAAGTAGCCAGTGGCGCTAGCGACGAGTGCGGGTAGGAGCATCCGCCGGGCGAGGTCGTCTTGGTACGGCACCTCGAGTGCAAACACGGCTCCGGTCGCCGGCGCTTTGAAGATCGCGGCAACGCCCGCGGCGGCACCGGCCACGAGCAGGGTGCGGCGCTCTGCATCACGAAACACTCGCGGCAAGCGGCGCTGCAAGTTTGAGCCGATGGTTGCGCCGGCGTACAGCGACGGACCCTCGAGCCCCATGGGAACGCCGGAGCCAACAGTGGCAACCGCCGCAACAGTTCGAGCGACGAACGGGCGCCATTGCAACGTGTGGTGACGATCGTGAAACGCGTGCAGATACTCATCGGCGGTTGCCGGCGATGCGCCCTGGCCGATGAAACGGCGCGCCGCCAATCCGACGAGCAGACCAAGTCCAGGAAAGAAGGCAATGACCCATGGCGACAATTCGAGAACGCGGTCAAGGCCACCATGAACAACGCGTTCGAACAATGCCACGAAGGCCCCAACGATGATGCCGGTGATCGCAGCAAGCACGACAACTTGGTGCGAGCGAGTGGCCAGAGCGCGAAGCTCGGTGCGACGATGCACGGGTATCCACGTTGTGGCCTTCACGACGGATTGACCCGCGTGAGTCGTCGTCGTCCGAGGCGCAGTCCGTTGTGCATCGGGCAACAGTAGCGCTCGCGCTCTCGCTGGCACCCGACCACAACTGACAGGATGCTGCCATGACCTCCTCGATCAAGCTGTTGTGGTTCAAGACAATGTGGGGCGCAGCCGGCGTGGACGCACCTCATGCCACCGTCGCCAGCGCAATCGCTGCGGCAGCCGATGAGGGCTGGCAGGGCATCGGCTACTCCCCCATTGGCGAGATCGCCGCACACCGGCAGGCCCCTTTGCTGACCTGTGGCACGTAGTGCATCGCGAGCGCGAAAACCTCAAGCGCGTGTTGGCATAAGCCGCGAGGGGCGCAGCTGACCTACAGGTTCACTTCGACAGAGGTGGCGCCAGCGTCGCCAACAAACCGCGCGGCCGTGACCGTGTGGCGCCCTGATGCTGGTCGCCAAGACTTAGCCGCGCTGTCGCGGGTGGCGAGTCGGTCGAGCGGAACGACAATCTCAAACGCTGTGGCGGCCCCGGCAGCGACATCGACCCGAGCGAAACCGATGAGCCGCGATGGCGCCTCGGCATCGGGAAGCGTGACGTAGACCTGCACCACATCGGCCCCATCGCGCTCACCAGTGTTGTGCACGTTGCCGCGCACAACGATGGCCGAATCATTGGCTGTGATCGCCACATCGCGAACAGCGAATGTGGTGTACGACAGGCCGAAACCAAACGGATACGCCGGAGTGATTTCGTTGCGCTCGGCGCGCCACCATCCGTGCCAACGGTCGTAGGTGAAGCTGGTGGCGTCACGATCGAACGATGGCAGATCGGCTTCGTCGAACGGCACGGTGAACGGCAACCGAGCAGACGGGTTGAGCATGCCAAGCAATGCATCGGCAAGGCCGGCGCCGGCCTCGGCGCCGCCGTACCAGGCCTGCACAATGCCCGCCACGTTGGACGCCCACTCGGTGGTGATCACTGCGCTACCGGCCTGAATGACCACGATGGTTCGCGCGTTGGCAGCAGCCACGGTACGGATGAGTTCGACATCGTCGGGCAACAACCGCAGAGAGCTGCGATCGCCACCGCGGCTGAACATGCGCGGCCGTTCGCCCAAGCGGTCGGGTTTGATGATTGGCGTCAACTGCTCAAGACGTTCTTGGAACCGATCGACCACATCGGCTTCATCGCCGGGAGGGAACAACGTCATCAGCGACGGATCGGTCTCGCCGATGTATTCGCCTTCGTCGAGGTAGGTGTAACCGACCACCACGATGGCCACATCGGCAGCGCTTGCAACCTGAGCTACACGGTCAGCGAGCGAGCCATCGTCGTACGTGACGTGATCGATCGCGTCACGCAAACCGTCGAGCACGGTGCGACACGAAAGATCCCACACATCGCTCGAGCCGCCATCGCCAATGTTGACCGTGTCGGCGAGTCGGCCGAACACGGCCACGGTGTTGGCGCGCGCGATTGGCAGCGCGGGCTGGGCGTTGACGAGCTCATTACGCAGCAACACCACCGAACGACCGGCCGTCTCACGCGCAAGCGCTCGGTGTTCGGGCGAACCAAGAATCGCGGCCGACGGCGACGGCGCCGAGAGCACCTGATCGAACCGAAGCAACGTGGAAATCACCCGCTCGACGGAACGGTCGACATGAGCCCACGTGACTTCGCCGCGCTCGATGGCTGCGGGCAGATGCTGCTGGCGCACCATGCGATATGGCATCTCAATATCGAGGCCTGCAACGACAGAGGTGCCAGCATCGCGGACACCCAGAATCCAATCGCTGATGACAAATCCTTCAAAGCCCCACTCGTCGCGCAGCACATCGTTGAGCAGTTGATGGCTCTGTCCGCACCATTCGCCGTTGACGCTGTTGTACGCCGACATCACCGACCCAACGCCTTCGTCGATCACCCGACGGAAGTGCGGCAGGTAGACCTCGTGCAGCGCCACATCGTCGACCAGAACATCAACGGCGAACCGAGCGTTCTCCATTGAGTTGCAAGCGAAGTGCTTCACGCATGCCATCACGTGCTGTTGCAGACCACGCGTGAGCGCCGCGCCGAACTCGCCGACATGATGCGGATCTTCGCCGTAGGTCTCTTGCGCCCGACCCCACGCTGGGTGGCGCAACAGGTTGATGCACACCGCGCCGGTGAGGTTGGCTCCGATGGCGCGTAGCTCGCTACCGATGGCATCGCCAATGCGCTGTTCGAGCTCGAGATCCCATGTGGCACCGCGAGCCATGGCCACTGGGAACGCTGTGGCGTTGCCCACCACTGCGCCACGAGGACCGTCAGAAAAGCGAACCCCTGGGAACCCGATGCGATCGAGTTCGGCGCCAACGAACACCGACTTGTGGTAGCCGTCGTCGGACATGAACTTCAGGCCGGCCCACGTTGGCGCATCGCCATCGAGGCACCACAACTTCTCGTGATCGGAAAGCGTCGCGACTAACGCCCGAGTGGCTTCGTGCACAGAAGCGCCGTTGTCGATCGCCCGGCGAGCGTCGTCGAACGTATGGATTGCTGGCAACGACTCTTGAGTGTGATCCACGGTTCAATCCAATTCGCAGGCGATTTCAGGAACACGAAGTCTGGCCGGTTGGGCCACTCGATGTCGATACGCAGTCCTCTGAAATCAGAGTGTCACTTCCACTGCAACATCGGAGTCACGAGACACTGCTTGCGCAGGCTGAACGGCTGCCTTCGCCGGCTTGCGCAGGAAGAAATAGAGCGTTGGGGCAAGGAACGCGAAGTACGTGATGACACGAATATTCTCGGCCGCATTGTGCCAACCAAAGAAACCCTTCATGAAGTCGTAGAAGGTGCCCGATGACCACATGCCTGAATCGATGGTCCAAGCCGGTTGCACTAACCAGCCATTTTCCCAACCGAGCAATTCGCGATATTCGTGAACTGCTTTGCCGGCAAGACCTGCTGCAAACATGATCAGCAACACTGCAGTGACCGTAAAGAACAGTTTCAGGTCGATCTTGCGACCACCAGCAAAGATTGCAACGCCCAACGCAACCGCTGCAACGAGCCCAAGCAACCCACCAAACACAACCGAGCTGCCAGAAGATGATGTGGTTTCGGCACTCAGCAAGAACAGCACCGTTTCCAAACCTTCACGCACAACTGCAATAAACGCGATGGTGAAAAGTGCTGTCTTTGCCGACGTGTCTACTTTGGCTCGCAGTTCGACGCTGAGGTGTTGAGAATTCTTGCGCATCCAGAAGATCATCTGCGTCAGTACAACAGCCGCCGCGAGGGCAATTGTCCCCTCGGTTGCCATCTCAACTTTTCCGTTGAGTCCATCAACAGCGAGATAGATGCCGGTTCCAACAACCACACATGCAACGACGGCCGTGGCCGTGCCCCACCACACAAACCGAGCATCTTCTTTTCGATTGGTTTTCGAAAGATACGCAAGCAAAATGGCGACGATGAGCGAGGCCTCAAAGCCTTCGCGTAGCGTGATGAGGAACGATGTGGTCATGAGCTGATGTTAGGTGTGCCTAACACTCATGTCAAGTTGTGGTTGCCATCCAAGATTCAGTCCGAGTGACAACCGGCATCAGTGGACGACTGCGGGTGTGTAGATCCATCCGAAATGGCGGTCTACTTGTACGGGAACACGGCCTCGATGCGCGGCCCGACGCTGCTCCAGAACACCTTGTATGGGTAGCGATCAGGCACAGGGAACCGCAAGACCATGCCGCTATCGGTGCGCACCACCGCCGACATGGACTGGGCGAGCGAAGGGTTCCGCCCGATCAGTTCGCACGCCGCCAAGACTGCGTTGTACAGGGATGCGTCGGTAGCTTCCAGTTCGTTCAGCTGCTCGTCCGCAACCTCGGTGTACTCGAGTTCGGGGCTGAGTTCAGGAGAGCTCACTCAGCGGGGCGGCGGCGCTTGCGGACGGTACCAGAGGCAGCAGCCCGGGCGAGGAGGTCACGAAGCTCCGGGGTCTGGTCGTACTCGAGCTGCGCCTCGGTGATGATCCTGGCGGGGAGCAGCAGGATGCTGCCGTCGGAGTTCTCCTGCACCGCGAACATCTGTTCCGGGTGGCCAGGCAGCACAACCCGACTGCGGGCGTCGGTCTCAATGAGTGTCATATGCTCCACCGTATCGGGCTTGCCCACAATGGGCAACCATTCAACGTGGGATCATGGGCATACGCCACTGTAGCGAGAAGGCAAGAAGCTGATCGCCGACCTTACCGCTGGCCCCGTGGGCGCATCCCAAGGGCCAGCGACGAAGGATCATCTACTGAAAGTGCGTGTCATTCCACTGAAATTCGCGTGTCACTCCACTGAAATCAGTGTGTCATTTCCACTGAAATCTCGGAGTCACTTGTCATCAGCTACAGCCGCTGGTGCTTCCGCAGCTTGGGCATGCATGGCATGAGCCGGCACGCAGCATCTGCACACCACACTGCATGCACATTGGCGCATCGGAGTGACGCACTCGTGGGGCGCCAGCAGCAGGAGTGTTGTCGCTCTTTGGTGCGATTGGAGCCAACCCGAGTTCCATCGAGATAGCGAGGTCGCCAGCCGAAGGAATGGTCTTGGGATCGCTGACAATGTCGCTGCCGGTGCGGGTCTCGATGGCGCTCTCGTACACACCTGGCAGGGTTGGCTGCAGGCGCTCGTCGATCGAGAAGATACCCAACTCTGAACGCTCGTCGTAGGTGAGGTACTCGAGGCCGAGGCGACGGAACAAGTAGTCCATGATCGACGACGCAAAACGAATGTCTGGGTCGTCGGTCATGCCGGCTGGCTCGAAGCGCATGTTGGTGAACGCCTCAACGAAGGCACGCAGCGGAACGCCGTACTGCAAGCCATAGCTGATGCTCTTGGCGAACGCATCCATGATGCCGCTGAGCGTTGAACCCTGCTTCGACACGGTGAGGAAGATCTCGCCGGGCTGACCGTTGGGGTATTCGCCAATGGTGGCGAAGCCCTTGCAGTCGGCAACACGGAACTCGAAGGTGCGACCGCGGCGGCTGCGTGGGAGCTTCTGACGCACCGGCTGATGAACAACCTTTTCGATGATGCGCTCGACGGTCTGCGTAACTGCGGTGCCGGGCGTAAACATGCCATCGGCGCCGATGGTTGCATCGCCCTTCTTACCGGTGGACAGTGGCTGAGCGACCTTGCAGTTGTCGCGGTAGATAGCAACGGCCTTGAGGCCGAGTTCCCACGACAACAGGTGGAGCGCTTCGATGTCTTCGATCGTGGCCTCTTCGGGCATGTTCACGGTCTTCGAAATGGCACCCGACAAGAACGGCTGGGTAGCAGCCATCATGCGCACGTGGCCTTCGTAATGGATGGTGTTGTCACCCATGCTGCAGGCGAACACGGCGATGTGCTCGGGAGCGATGTGTGGGGCACCAAGGATGCTCTTTTCGACATCGATGTAGGCCGAGATGTCTGCGATCTGCTGCGGCGTGTAGCCGAGCTTGCGCAGTGCACGAGGAATGGTCTGGTTGATGATGCTCATGTTGCCGCCACCAACGAGCTTCTTCATCTTGACCAGACCAAGGTCGGGCTCGATGCCAGTGGTGTCGCAATCCATCATCAGACCAATGGTGCCCGTAGGCGCCAACACGCTGGCCTGGCTGTTGCGCACGCCGTACTCTTCGCCGTCGCGCACTGCGTTTTCCCACGCATGCTGACCGGCGGCAACAAGCTCAGACGGAACTGCGTCGACAGCTTCGATGTCGTAGCTGGCATCACGGTGCATGCGCAACACGTTGAGCATGTGCACTTCGTTCTCGCTGAACCCGGCGAACGGACCCATGCGGCTGGCGGTGCGGGCGCTGACGGCGTAGGCGTGGCCGGTCATCAACGAGGTGAGTGAAGCAGCCCATGCACGGCCCTGTGGCGAGTCGTATGGAAGACCCAATGCCATGAGCAATGCGCCGAGGTTGGCGTAGCCGATTCCGAGCTGACGGAACTGACGGCTGGTCTCGCCGATGGACGGCGTTGGGTAGTCGGCGCGGCCGACGAGAATCTCTTGGGCGGTGAACACTGCCTCGATGGTGTGCTTGTACGCATCGACATCGAAGTTGCCTTCTTCGTCGAGGTACTTCAGCAAGTTGATCGAGGCCAAGTTGCACGCCGAGTTGTCGAGGTGCATGTATTCGCTGCATGGGTTCGAGCCGTTGATACGACCGGTTGCATGTGCGGTGTGCCACTTGTTGATGGTGGTGTCGAACTGCAGACCCGGATCGGCGCACTCCCATGATGCCGTAGCGATTTGGCGCCACAGATCACGAGCACGCAGGGTCTTGATGACCCGACCGTCGATGACAGCGGTGAGGTTCCAGTCGGCGTCTTCGACGACGGCCTGCATGAACTCGTCGGTGATACGAACCGAGTTGTTGGCGTTCTGGTATTGCACGCTGAACGAATCGACACCATCGAGGTCCATGTCGAAGCCGGCATCGCGCAGCACGCGAGCCTTGTTCTCTTCTTTGCTCTTGCACCAGATGAACTCTTCGACATCTGGGTGATCGACGTTGAGGATGACCATCTTGGCGGCACGACGGGTCTTGCCACCGCTCTTAATGGTGCCGGCCGACGCATCGGCGCCACGCATGAAGCTCACTGGGCCACTGGCGGTGCCGCCACCCTGCAACAGTTCTTGGCTCGAGCGGATCTTCGACAGGTTGATGCCTGAACCCGAGCCACCCTTAAAGATGGTGCCTTCTTCGCGGTACCAGTTGAGGATGCCGTCCATCGTGTCGTCGACAGAGAGGATGAAGCAGGCGCTGGCTTGCTGAGGCACACCGGCGACGCCGATGTTGAACCACACTGGGCTGTTGAACGCAGCGCGCTGGGTGACGAGGATGAACTTGAGCTCATCGCTAAACGTGT
>JAPKZR010000333.1 GCA_026393695.1 Actinomycetota bacterium | reverse complement strand
GGCGGCAGCGATGTGACCGAGTGCGCCGGCTCGCGAAACGAGTGGACAACACCCGGCGCAAGCTCGACAACGATGCGCCGACCCGCTGCCGCGTGAGCCGCGAGTTCGAGCACGGTTGCGTGAGCATCGCCGAGAACCGCTCGGTCGATAACAATGCGAGAGGCACCCGACCACTCCGGGGGAATCTCTGCTCCGGCGCACAGCACAATGCCGCGGCCCAACTGCGACGGACCGCTACGAGCCCACTGCACAAACGCTTTGCTCGGCGCTTTGCTCGGCACCGCTAGCGGCAGCGCCGCCGGCACCGCAGACACCGCAGACACCTCGGCACCGGCATGTTCGCCCGGTTGCCAACACTCGCGAACGTCGCTTGGGCGCTGGTGTTGGCCACCGCAATAGACACAGGCAATAGGCATACATATGTTCTATCGCACTCGCCTACCGCCAACTACCGCCGACTGCTCTATGGGTGTAACTCGACCTCGGCCTTGATGCGCTCGAGGGTGGCACGCATGCCGTTGCGGTTGGTCTTGCCGCGAGCCCACCCGAGCAGCGCCCAATACACACGCATCGCCAGATTGGGGGTCAGCCTGAACGACTCAGTGACATCGGTGCCATCGCCCGACGGCACCAGCTTGTAGCCCCACACGTTGAGTGGCTTATCGGCGCCGCCAACCGCGAACGCGAACTCAACACCTGGTTCACAGGTGACCACTTCGCAAGTGGTCCAATACGTCGGTCCCTTGCCGTTGCGCTTCACGTGACCACGAAAACGCGCACCCACAGCGGGCCCTGTCGCGCCATCGAGCCACTCGGCTTCGAAGGTCTCTGGGCTGTATCGACCGATCTTGGTGACGTCGCTCACCAGCTGCCAGATCTGCTCGGGAGTTGCTGCCATATAGACGGTTACGGAGTCATGCATGGGTGCACCGTAGGCCATCAGTTATGCGCGCACGCGCACTGCACTGGTACTAGCTACGCACCGCGCAGGTACCAGTGTCGGTACGACCTCTGCCGAGCGCATTCGCGACAGGTTGCGACGTACTTCGGCGGCCAGATCGTGAATACGCGAGCAAACCGGCCGCAATCACCCGGTTTCGCCCCGTATTTCGGTGTATCTCCATGAGGACCTTGGGTCGGAGGTCCTACGCACATAGGACGGCCGGATCCGCGCTTCTAGTGCCACAAAGACTGACACCAATGCCTTATGGCAATAATTCCGGCACTTCATCATTGTTGTTCACAGGAACCGTGGGTCTCGCGAGAGGTCTATGTACAGACAGGGATAGCCATGATCAACCGAGAGACGAACGGCATGTCGTTCGACCCCAGCCCGAAGAGCCCCGGCTCACGACGCAAGAGCGCCGCGACGTACCGTCGTCGGCGCGCCGCCGCGATGGCCATCGTGGCCTCGATGCTTGGCGGAGGGTTCTACCTCCCCACCTTCAGCGGAACCGCCGGTGCCGTGCCGGTGATCAACGAGCCACCCGTCACCGGAACGATCGTGTCGTTCCCTGCTCGCGACTTCATCTCCGCCACCGACTGGTCGGCGTACCCATTCGTCAATGTCGACATCATTCGCAACGGTGAAGTCGTTGGCTTCGCTCACAACGTGATCCCTGACGCTGGACTCGTCGAGGTGAACCACCCTGGCGCTCCATGTTGGGACACCGTGACGCCAAACATCGTTGGCGGCGACATTGTTCGCCTCACCGGCCTTGACGCTGCTCAGGTTCCCGTGGCGATCGACCAGACCACAACCGAGAAGATCTTGGTGACCTCAACCGTTCACGAAACCGGCCCTGGCCGTGTCGAGATGAGCGGTACCGCCTTCAATCAGAATGGCACGCCAATGGCCGCCTCACTCCTTGAGGCCGGCGTATTGAGCGGCGCAGCAAATCGCTTCACCGGCGGGCTGTTTGCCGGTCAGCGAATCCTCATCGCCACGACCGCCGACACCCTGGCAACAAACGGTGTCGAGCTGACCACCGACGGCGCAGGCAACTGGAACGCTGTGTGGACAGAGCTCAACGCTGTCGACATGGAATTGGCATTGGCCGGCGAGAGCCATATCGCTTCGCTCGGCGGCGGAACGGGCAGCACCATCTTCGAGGTTGGCGATGCAATCGCTCCTGGCCCATGGTCTGCTGCGTGTAACGCACCGTTGGCTGGCCCTGCCGTGTCGACCAATGTGAGCACGCTCGACTTCCCTGCCACCACGGTGAACGCCACGTCTGCAGCCAGCTTGGTGCACGTGACCAACACCGGCGTTGGCACCGATGCTTCGACCCAACTCGTTGTCTCCTCGGTAGCCGCCACCGGCCCCGACGCCGACCAGTTCGTGGTGTCGAACACCTGCTCGGCCGCCCCAGTGGTGGTCGGCGGCACATGCGACGTGTCGGTGGCCTTCGCCCCGACCAGCTCCACCCCACACCAGTTGAAGACAGCCACCATCGAGATTCTCAGCAACGCTGGCAACTCAACCGTGTCAGTCCACGCAACCGGCTACGCACTCACCGCAGGTCAATCGGTGGCCGTGCTTGTCGCCAAGCCGGCCAACCTCGACTTCGGAACCCGTGCAGTGAACAACACCTCACCTGCCCAATCCGTTGCGATCAAGAACATCGGCAACCTTGAACCTTGCCGCCACCATCTCCGCCGCCACGATCACCGGTGCCGCAGACTTCAAGATTGCATCGCAGAACTGCACCACCGGCGCCGTTGCTCCGTTGGCCACCTGTGCCATCGGCGTGACCTTCGCTCCGGTTTCACAAACTGCCCGTGCAGCCGCACTGAACATCGCCAGCAACGGCGCAGCCCTCAGCGTTGGCCTTGCCGGCGCCGGTTTGACCACCGCCAACATCGTGCCGTTCCCACATGCGCCAATCGCGTTGGGCACCTTTATGGATCGCGACTTCGTGTCGGTCACCGGGTTTAATCCTGGCGAATTGGTCACGATGCAGATCATTCGTCACGGAGTTGTTGTCGGCTCAGCGTTTAACGTTCTCGCTGGCGCCGATGGCATTGCCGAAGTAAACCATCCCGGCGGAAGCTGCTGGGAAGGTGTCACTCCCGACATCCGTGCCGGAGACGTGTTGCGAGTCACCCGCCCCAGTGGGTCGGTGTACGAAATGACGAACGCCGATGTGAAGGTGACCCAAAAGGCCACCGCCATTACTCCTGGCAGCTTCATTGTCGCCGAAAAGGGTTACGCCCGTGACCTTGCCACCGGCGGACCATTGCCGCTGAACCAGATTGAGGCCCGCCTCATCGCAGCAACAAACAACCCATTCGCGATCAACGGTCGTCGTGCGCTCACCAGTGCCGACACCCTCACCCATGCCACATTGACCTTCGATCCAATCGACGCAATCACCAACCCCGATGGCGTGAACTGGACCGCAACGTGGGACTTCACCGATTCACCAGACCCAGCTGCCGACGTTGCCCTCGCAGGCTCAGAGCAGAACCGTCTGTTGTGGCTCGGCCGTGACCCGCTGGCACTCGCCGAACTCACCTTCGCCGAAGATGCCCCCGGCGTCTTTCCTGGCCCATGGGCGCCAGAGTGTGGCGCAGCCGAGGCCGCTTCGGCCGGCATCGCAGTGATGACCGCATCGAACACCTTCCCAGCGCTGGCCGCTGGCGACTCCGGTGACCGCACCTACAAGGTTCGTAACATCGGCACCGCCCCACTGGAAATCAGCTCAATCACGTTCGCAGGTACCAACCCCGCCGACTTCAGCTTGGTCGGCGCCGTTCCTGCACCGATTGCACCAAACACAACCGGCACGTTCACGGTTCGGTTCTCGCCACAGGCAGTGACGGTCAAGGGCACCCGCTCGGCGATCGTTCAGATCAACGACAACGCCGTGGGTTCACCCCACACCTCAACAGCAACTGGCCTCGCCGCGCTCACCTCTTCGCCGAGCGCGTTGGTGACACCAGCGGCGCTCACCTTTGGTGACACTCAGGTCGGCCACACCGCTGCAACCCAGAGCATCACCGTGCTCAACGAAGGCGCTGCGAACCTCACGTTCAGCAGCTTCGCCGTTGCGAACACCACTCCCGGCACCGCCGCTGTTAACTTCCGAATTGTTAACGGCACCAGCGCCGGTCACTGCAAGACAACACAATCGGTTCCTGCTGATGCCTCTTGCGTGATTGAGGTTGCGTACACACCAAGCGCTGTGAACACCCGCACCGCCACGCTCACCATCAACAGCAACGACCCGTTCGGCGCCAAGGTGGCAACGCTCACCGGCACCTCGTCGATCACCGCCGACGGCGCCTTTGACCCACCACGCTTGCCACACGCAATCGACGTCTTCCCTGCACGCGACTATGTGGCAGCCGCCGGGTTCGCGCCAGACGAAGTGGTCACCGTTGAGGCATACCGCAACGGCGTGTTGATCGGCACCTCAGATGTTCTGTCGCCAGGAGTTGGCGGCCTCGTCGAGGTCAACCACCTTCTCGAATCCGGATGCTGGGCCACAGCGACACCTGACCTACGCCCAGGCGACGTGGTTCGAGCAATCGCACGCCCACAGGCCGACCCAACGGGTCTGATTGTGAACAGCATCGACCAGGTTCACGTGCAAGGCGTCGCAGTCAACATGGGTGCCACGCAGACCGCCCCTGACACCGTGGTGTTCACCGGCACGGCGGTAGATACCTTCACTGGTCTGCCACTCGCACTGGGCTCGTTTGAGCCTCGCATCACGAGCAAGACAGACCTCTTCGAAGCTGGCGCTGGCGGAGCTCGCACGCTTCGTGCCGGCGCCGGCTCACAAGGAACCGTCACCATGAACGGCGCCAACTGGGTCGCAACGTTCGCTGGTCTCTCAGCGTTCGATGTGAACCTCGCCGTAAATGGGCTCATCGGTGCTAACTGGCTGGGTCGTGTCCCTGCGGCGCTCAACGAGCTCACCCACGCCGAATGGATCGAAATTGCAGGTCCTGCAGGCGGCTGCCCAGTTGCCGGCAACCAGCCAGCGCGGGCTGCTATCCCAGAGCCAACGATTGCACCAGCAACGCTCAACACCGGATACTCCGGTTCGCCTCTTACCGGCACCGCCAGCACCAACAACGTGGCAACCTTCACCAACACCGGCAACGTGACCCTCACCGGCATCAGCGTTGGCGCAGTCGAAGGCTTGAACGCTGGCGACTTCACCCGCACCACGAACTGCGGAACAACACTGGCTGCCGGCCGTAGCTGCACCGTGACAGTCACGTTCAAGGCAACAGCCGACGGCCTCCGCTTGGCATCGATCCCGATCAACCACAGCGGCCAAAACGGTGTCAACTACCTGGTTGTTACCGGGCTCGGCGTGAGCGCACCAACCGTCACCGCAGTGGCCCCGGCGATCGCAGGTCGTGGCGCAATCGTGACCATCACTGGAACGCAGTTCACATCAGCGTCCGGTGTCACGTTCCAGGCCAGCGGGCAGGCCGCTCAGGCAGCGACCTCGTTCGCGGTGGTCAACGACACGACCATCACCGCAGTGATCCCTGCCAACCTAGCCGGCACCACCAATGCGCCGCTCGCTACCGCTGTGGCAGTGACTACACGCGGCGGCACGGCGACCCGCGCCGGCGGCACCGGTGGCCTCACCGTGAACGGCACACCTCCAACCATCACATTGCGCACCCCCACCTCGGGTGCGGCCGGCACCGCGGTCACCATCACCGGTACCGGCTTCGTCGTGGGCGGCACCACCGTGACCATCAACAACGTTGAAGCACCGATCTCCGCTGGGGCGACTGCCACGTCGATCACCGTCACGGTGCCACTGGCGGCCAACACCACCGGCGCAACAATTAACAACGCTGTGCTGCGAGTGAGCACCGTGAATGGCGGCGAAAGCACCACCTTCAACGTGAGCGCCAGCCCACGCCTGACTGGTTTCAGTGTTGCAACCGCTAGGCCCGGCATCACGATCAGCCTGGTTGGCAGCGGTTTCACCGCAGCCAGCACGGTCACCTTCACCACAGCAACCGGCGGCACCGTTGCCGCAGCAGTGTTGGCAGGACGATCAGCGACCTCGCTGAGTGTTGCAGTGCCAGCCACTGCGGTGCAGGGCCCCGTACGAGTGGTCACAACCGGGTTCCTCACGACCTCACTTGAGTTCGTGGTCGACCGGGCCCCAACCATCACCTCGTTCACACCAACATCCGGCGGCGTGAACACGGCGATCGTGATCACCGGCAACAACTTTCGAGGCACCACCGACGTGAGCATCGGCGGCACAAGCGTTACAAACTTCGTGGTCAACAGCCCGACACAGATCACCGTGTCGTCGCTCGGAGCACGTACAGCAAGTGGCACCATCTCGATCCTCGCCTTCGGCAGAGGCACGAGCGCTGCCAGGTTCACCGTGGTCTTGCCTCCAACGATCACCACGTTCACACCAACAACCGCTCGTCGCGGCCTAACACGAGTGACCGTTACCGGAACCAACTTTGTCGCTGGATCAACCGTCTCGCTGGTTCAGGTCAGCGGTGCCGTGTTGGCTCAGACAACAACAATTGTCAGCGCAACGTCGATCACGTTCACGCCGGCAGCAGGAACACCGGTGGGGCTCTACAACATCAGAGTGACCAACCCAGCCGGTGCCGCAACCACCCTGGGCAACCTCAACGTCACCCTGTAACACTCACTGAACACCACAAGCTCACTGCGGAGAATCCCCGAGCGGGGTCTCGGGGATTCTTCGCACTGACGCATTGCGTGTCGACAAGGTCACGCAGCGTCGAGATTGGCAGTGGTACTACACGGTTACGGGGTGAGGGCGTAAGCACTCAGTACCGATCATCGGTTACCCAGACAACCCTTCCCTACCGGACTAATGCTCCATTGAGATCCCTGGCCCCAAAGGTCACTCTTGTTCACAGGAACAAGAGATCTCGCGAGAGGTCTGTGTAGAGACAGGGATACCGATGAACAAGCGAGAGACGGACGCAACGTCCTTCAACCCCAGCATGAAGAGCCCAGGCTCACGACGCAAAAGCGCCGCGACGTATCGTCGTCGGCGTGCCGCCGCGATCGGCCTCGTGGCCATGATGCTGAGCGGAGGGTTCTACCTTCCCAGCTTCGGAGCCAGTGCGAGTGCGGCACCCGTGATCAACGAGCCGCCGGTCACTGGAACAATTTCGTCGTTCCCGGCTCGCGACTTCATCTCGGCCACCGACTGGTCGGTGTACCCATTCGTCGACGTCGACGTGTTGCGCAATGGTGCCGTTGTTGGTTTCCGCCACGACGTAGCGCCAATCAGCCCAACCGGCCTCGTTGAGGTGAACCACCCTGGCTCGCCATGCTGGGACACCATCACTCCAAACATCGTGGCTGGCGACATCATCCGCCTCACTGGTAAAGACGCCAACAAGGTTCCATTGGCGATTGACCAGACCACCACCGCCCACGTCAACATCACTGCCACACTGCACGCCACAGACGTTGCGGGTCAGGTCGCAATGAGCGGCACTGCGTTCAACCAAGACGGCACGCCAATGGACATCGCCGAGTTGGAAGCGACCGCACTGAGCGGATCTCAGGCTCGCTTCACCGGCGGCGACTTTGCCGGCCTGCGCATCATGAAGGTCGTCTCCACCGACTCAGTGGCCACCAATGGCCGCTCGCTCGTCGACAATGGCGGCGGAAACTGGACAGCCCTGTGGACCGAGCTCAACGCTGTCGACTTCCAGCTGGCGCTTGATTCCGAAAGCGGAATCACCTGGCTCGGTGCCGTCGGCGGAGCCAACGGCAGCACCACCTTCGAAGTGGGGCCAGCCATTGCTCCCGGCCCATACACGGCTGCTTGCAACGCACCGTTGGCCGGCCCTGCCGTGTCGACTGATGTGACCACACTCGGCTTCCCAGCTGGCGAAGTTGGCACCACGTCAGCGGCCAGCTTGGTTCACGTGACCAACACCGGCTTCGGCACCGACCCATCCACCCAGCTCGTCGTCTCCTCGGTTGCCGCTATCGGCCCCGACGCCGACCAGTTCGTGGTGTCGAACACCTGCTCAGCTGCCCCAGTGGTTGTCGGCGGTTCGTGCGACGTGTCGGTGGCGTTCGCCCCGACCAGCACCACCCCAAACCAGTTGAAGACCGCCAAAGTCGAGATCCTCAGCAATGCTGGCAACTCAACCGTGTCGATCAGCGCAACCGGTTACGCACTCACCGCTGGCCAATCGGTGGCCGTGCTTGTCGCCAAGCCAGCCAACCTCGACATGGGTATCCGTGCAGTTGCGAATACCTCACCCGCACAATCTGTTGTCATCCAGAACATCGGCAACCTTGCCGCCATCGTGACCACGCCAACCATTACTGGTGCTGCTGACTTCAAGATTGCCTCGCAGACCTGCTCGACCGCACCAGTGGCCCCATTGGCCTCATGCACCATCGGCATCACCTTCACACCGGTTTCAGAAACTGCCCGTGCAGCCACGCTGAACATTGCCAGCAACGGCGCAGCCCTCAGCGTCGGCCTGGCCGGAGCCGGTTTGGTCACCACCAACATCGTTCCATTCCCACATGCACCAATCGCTTTGAACTCGTTCATCAACCGTGATTTCGTCTCGCTGCTCGGTTTCATTCCTGGTGAAGCCGTGACCGCTCAGATCATCCGCCACGGCGTGGTCGTCGGTACTGCCACCAGCATCGCTGGCGCCGACGGCATCGCCGAAGTGAACCACCCAGGTGGTCAGTGTTGGGAAGGCACCACCCCCGACATTCGCGCCGGAGACGTGCTGCGTGTAACCCGTGCCGATGGCCGGGCCTACGAAATGACCCAGGCCGACGTTCAGGTCACCGCCAAAGCGGTGGAGACAACGCCTGGCAGCGGCATCGTCGCAATGCATGGCTACGCACGTGACCTCGCCACTGGCGGCCCACTTGCCCTGGGTTCGATCGAGGCTCGCCTCATCGCTTCAACTGCGAACCCATTCGCCATCAGCGGTCGTCGTGCGCTCACCAGTGCCGACGTGCTCACCCATGCCACATTGACCTTCGATGCCATCGACGCAATCACCAACCCTGATGGCGTGAACTGGACCGCAACGTGGGACTTCAACGCTTCGCCTGACATCGCTGGCGACGTTGCCCTCGCAGGCTCAGAGCAGAACCGAGTCATGTGGCTCGGACGTGACCCATTGGCCCTCGCCGAACTCACCTTCTCCGAAGTTGCCCCTGGCGTTGGCCCCGGCCCAGCCCTCCCATGTACCGCACCAGCCGAGGCTCCTTCGGCCGGCATCGCAGTGATGACCGCATCGAACACGTTCCCCGCACAGGCTGCTGGCGACTTCGCTGACCGCACCTACAAGGTTCGCAACATCGGCACCGCCCCACTGGTGATCAGCTCAATCACGTTCGCCGGCACCAACCCTGCCGACTTCAGCTTGGTCGGCGCCGTTCCTGCACCGATTGCACCAAACACAACCGGTACGTTCACGGTTCGTTTCTCGCCACTGAACGTGACCGTCAAGGGCACCCGTTCGGCGATCATCCAGATCAACGACAACGCCGTGGGCTCACCTCACACCTCAACAGCAACCGGCCTCGCAGTGCGCACCGCCGCAGCGAGCGCTTTGATGACGCCAGCAGCGCTCACCTTTGGCGACACCCAGGTCGGCCACACCGCCGCAACCCAGCGCATCACCGTGCTCAACGAAGGCGCAGCGAACCTCGTGTTCACCGCCGTCGGTTACACCTTGGCCAACACCACACCCGGCACCACTGCTCTTGACTTCAGCATTGTCAACAGCGCCAGCGCCGGCCACTGCCGTCCATCACTCTCAGTGCCAGCTGACGGCACCTGCGTGATCGATGTGGCGTACACACCAAGCGAAGTGAACACCCGTACCGCCACGCTCACCCTCAAGAGCAACGACGCCGCAGCCACGAACCCTGTGGCAACGCTCACCGGCACCTCGTCGATCAGCGCCGACGGCGCCTTCGACCCACCACGCCTGCCAATTGCCATCACCGCCTTCCCGAACCGCGACTACGTAGCCGCTGCCGGTTTTGGCCCTGACGAAGTGGCCACCGTGGTTGTGTACCGCAACGGCGTGGAAATTGGCCGCTCGGATCCAATGTCGACCGACCCAACAACCGGACTCATCGAGATCAACCATGTTCTCGCCTCCGGATGCTGGGCAACAGCCACTCCCGACCTGCGCCCAGGCGACGTTGTTCGCACCATCGCAGCAACGCAGACCGCCCCCGACGTGATCACCTCAATGAACCAGATCCACATTCAGGGCGACATCATCGACATGCCAGCAATGGCGATCAACGCAGACACGGTCGTGATGACCGGTACCGCCGTTGACACCTTCACCGGTTTGCCGATGCCCCTGGGTTCGTTCGAGCCTCGCGTCGTCAGCTCAACCCGCACCGACTTCGCCGCCAGCGGCCGCCCCGACATCCGTGCCGGCGCCGCCCTTGAAGGCTCGCTCACAATGACCGGCAAGCTGTGGGTCGCCACATTCACCGGCCTCAGCCCTGCCGACATGCAGAACGCTCTCACCGGCCGCAACATCGTCATCTGGAACGGCCGCATCCCGGCGAACCTCAACGAAGCAACCAACGGCGAGTGGGGCGAGATTCCTGGCGGAGTGGCTGGCTGCCCAGTGGCTGGTAACCAGCCATTGCTGGCCCCAATCCCAGAGCCAACGCTTGCACCAGCCACACTCGACACCGGTTACTCGGGTTCGGCGCTTACCGGCTTCGCCAGCACCAACAACGTGTCAACGTTCACCAACACCGGCACCGTGGCCCTCACCGGCATCAGCGTTGGCGCAGTCGAAGGCTTGAACAACGCCGACTTCACCCGCACCACTACCTGCGGAGCAACACTCGCCGCAGGCCGCAGCTGCACCGTGACCGTCTCGTTCAAGGCAACAGCCGATGGCATCCGCTTGGCATCGATTCCGATCATCCACAGCGGCACCAACGGCTTGTCACATCTGGTTGTCACCGGCCTTGGTGTTTCGACACCAAGCATCACCGCAGTCGCCCCGACCCTCGCAGGCCGTGGCGCAACAGTGACCATCACCGGCACCCTGTTGACCTCGACCACCGGCGTCACCTTCCAGGCCCTCGGACAGGTTGCTCAGGCAGCGACCTCGTTCACGGTGGTCAACGACACCACCATCACCGCAGTGATTCCGGTCGGCCTGGCCGGCACGAAGGCTGCGCCTATCGCAACCGCTGTGGCAGTGACCACACGCGGCGGCACGGCAAGCCTCGCTGGCGGCATCGGTGGTCTCACCGTGAACGGCAACCCACCAATCATCACATTGGTGGCTCCTGCAAGCGGCGTCGCTGGTAACACGGTCACGATCACGGGCTCCGGCTTCGTTGTTGGCGGCACCACGGTGGCGATCAACGGCGCAGTCGCCGCTATCGCAGCCACACCGGCCGCAACCGCCACCAGCATCACCGTCATCGTGCCACTGGCAGCAAACACAACTGGCGCAGCAATCGCCAACGCACCGCTCACCGTGAACACGGCAAACGGTGTCGCAACGAGCCGCTACACCGTTGGCAGCACGCCAATCCTGCGCAGCTTCACCGTTCCAGGCCGGGCCACCCCTGGCTCGACGATCAGCCTGGTTGGCAGCGGTTTCACCGCAGCCAGCACGGTCACCTTCACCACAGCAACCGGCACCACCGTTGCCGCTGCGGTGTTGGCAGGACGCTCGGCAACATCGCTCAGCGTTGTGATCCCCCTCACTGCGGTGCAGGGACTTGTGACGGTGAACACCGTTGGCTTCTTGCCAAGCGCACTCGAGTTCGTGGTTGACACTCCGCCAACCATCACCTCGTTCACGCCAACCAGTGGTGCAGCCAACGCGGCCACAAAGATTGTGGTCACCGGCAACAACTTCCGCACCGCCAGCGTGGTCAAGGTGGGCAAGACAAACGTGCTTGCTTTCACGGTTGACAGCCCAACCCAGATCACCATCACCGGCCTGGATCCAGCCACACGTACCGGCGCAATCAG